>JAYKJB010000025.1 GCA_035285325.1 Candidatus Sericytochromatia bacterium | reverse complement strand
AGCTGGCGGACGCGCGGTTCGGCCTGGCTGGTGCGCTGGGCCCAGGCGGCGATCGCCGCGAACGTGAGCGCCGGCAGCAGCAAGCGGATCGGAAACAGGGCGTGGTACGACAGCGGAATGCCGCCTCGTCCGTTGCTGACCATCGGCACGCTGGCCAGCACCAGCAGGTGCAACCAGGCGCTGCGGCCCCCGAAGGCCCACAGCTGGCCGGCCAGGTACGCCACCAGGGTGACGCCCGAGAGCACGCCCACGTAGCTCAGGGTGACATCCAGCGGGGCTTGCCGCACCACGTCGCCAAGCAGCAGCAGCGGGGCTCCGAGCAGGGCCGTGTACTGCGGGGCGTAGTCCACCAGCGGTATCCGACCGGCCACGTAGCTGAGCAATTCATCCAGCGTGTGGCGCAGGTGGAAGCTGTCGATCACGCCCCCGGCGTGTTCCTGGCTGAAACAGAGCGCGTGCAGCAGCAAGGCCGCGCTGCCGAGCGTGAGCCACGGCCTCGCGCCCTGGCGCCGGGCCAGCCATTCCACGGGGGCGAGCAGCACGGCCGCGGCCACCAGGTCGGGCCAGGGCAGGCCGGCCCAGTGGCCCATGGCTTGCCCCAGGTCTTGATGCGCCAGCAGGGCCAGGCTGCCCACCAGCGCCGCCAGGTAAAACCAGCCGCCGAAGAGGGGCAGGCGCCAGCGGGAGGGCAGGCCGGTCCAGAGGTAAAAAAGCGGGGGAAGGACCCCCCAGGCCACCAGCCAGGCACGATCCGCCACCTCGATCTGCCCGTCCGCCCAGAGCTCCGGCGACGGTTGGGGCGCCGGTCCCCAGAGCAGCCACAGGGGCGAGATCAGCGCGGTCAGCAGGGCCGCCTGAAGCAGACGGGCCAGGGTCTCCGGGGCCCTCAAATGTACCCGCGCCAGCGGAACAGGCCCACCAGCACCAGGGCCGCGCTCATCATCAGGCCAAGGGCGCCGTAGTAGCCGTAGGTCCAGTGCAACTCGGGCATGTGGCGGAAGTTCATGCCGTAGATGCCGGCAATCAGGGCCGAGGTCATCAGGATGGTGGAGAGCACCGTGAGTTTCTTCATCGTCTCGTTGGTGCGGTTGGCGATCGCCGACATGTACAGGTCCACGGCGCTCGCCAGCACGTCTCGCTGAATGTCCAGCGCATCGTTGACGCGCAGCAGATGGTCCAGGATGTCCTGGAAGTAGGTGTAGCTCTTGCTGCCGAACTGGGAGCCTGGTCCTCGCATCAGGCTCAAAAAGATATCGCGCAGGGGCGTGACCAGCCGCCGCGTGCCGAGCGTCTCGCGCTTCAGCTTCATCATGACCGGCATGACCGCGCTGGTCTGCCCCGTCACGATGTCCGCTTCGACCTCTTCCAGGCGATCGCCCAGCGCTTCCGTGCGCGGAAAATAGGTGTCGACCGCGGCATCCACGATCAAGTAGGCCAGATAGGCCGCCTCTTCCCCTTCCAGGGCAGCGACGGCGCGCCAGCGCTCGGCCGCCAGCGTGACGCAATCGACGGGCTGGGGATGCACCGAGACCACGAAGCGCGGCCCCAGAAACAGCATCACCTCGCGGCTCAGCCAGTCGCCCTCCTGCTCTACGAATTCGTAGAGCACCCAGAACACATGGCCTTCGTAATACTCCAGTTTGGGACGCTGATGGGCGTGCAGACAGTCTTCCAGCGTCAGCGCGTGGAAGCCGAAAGCCGCGCGCAGCGCCTCCAAGTCAGCCTCGGACGGCGCCTCGATATCCACCCAGACGGTCACTTCCGGGTCTTCGTGCAGCCGCAGCACCTCTTCGAGGTGTTGCAGGTCGCGCCGCACGTGGTCGCGGCGATCGAGCGCCATGGCAAAGTTGATCACGGGCTCAGCCTCGCCCCGGACTGAACCGCTCCGGCGGATGAAAGCGCCAGGTCACGCCGGTGGGGTCCAGCTGCTTGACCACCTTGGCGGGCACGCCGGCCACCACCGCGAAGGGCGGCACATCGCGCGTCACGACCGCTCCTGTCGCCACGATTGCGAATTCCCCCACCGTCACGCCCTGCAGGATGATCGCGCGGCTGCCGATCCAGGCGTGGCGGCCGATGTGGATGGGACCCTCCTGAATCGGTTCGAGCGGAGTCAGGCCGTGGCCGTCGGAATCGAGCAACAAGGCGTGGTAGCCGATGCCGGCCCCATCCTCGATGGTGATGCCGAGGCGGGCTGACATGATCGTGCCGTTGTTGATCACCACGTTCTCGCCGATGCGCACGGTGGCGCCTGGATAGATGCCGATGCTGATGCGGGCGATCTGGGACATGAGCGAGAAGCCCTTGCCCACGTGCAATTCTCCGTCGTTGGAGATCTCCGGCCAGCCGGTCACCAGGATCGGGCTGCCGAGCGAGGTGAAGCGGCGCGCGTAGACCAGGTTTTTCAGCAACTGGCCCCAGCGGCCGGGCTTCAGCAGGCCGAGCCAGGTTCGCAACGGAACGGGCGGTTCCCGGTCGGGCAGCGTGGTGGGCATCGTGCCCCATGTCTACCCGCCGCACGCCCGCGTCGCACGCCCGCCGCCGCCGGCACCTCAACCCGGGAGGCGGCCGTCGCAGCTTTCGGGGCCGCCCTCCCGTTGCCAGCGCACACAGCCGAAACCGCCGGTAGGAAGTCGGCGGGTCGCTGCGCCACAGCGGGGGCAGGCCGGGTTTTGCGTGTCGTCGGCGGCCATGATGAAACCACACAGCCGGCGCCCCGGTTGGTCCCGGCCGCACACGAGGTAACGACGTCCGTCCTTGCTGGCGCTGATGGGACGCAGGAAGGCCTCTCGACAGCGCGGGCACGGGGGCATCGGCCCGTCGAGAGCAGCCTCCGGGGCAGAACGACGGGGACGTGTGGCGGTGCCTTTGCCTGCCTTGCGAGGCTTGCGGCCGCCCGAGGCCGCGGCCCCAGCGGCGTCGCCCCGGCGGCGGGGGCGCCCGCTGGATGGGCGCGCCGGGGGAGTCTCCGGAGGGGCCGGCGGTGGCTCGGCCGAGCGCACCAGCGGCGTGGCGCGGGCCGCACTGAGCAAGGGCGTCAGGTGGGCCCAGAAGTCCGCCATGAAGGCCCGCCAGTTTTCCTCGCGCCGTGCGATCGCATCCAGTCGGGTCTCCAGTTCGGCCGTGAAGCCCTCCTTGATGATGGCCGAGAAAAAGCGCCGCAGTTCGCCATCGACCGCCTCTCCCTTGGGGGTGGGGCTCAGGCAGCGCCGATCGACAAGGGCCACGAAGGCGCGCTGCCGGATCTTCTCGACCATGGCGGCATAGGTGCTTGGGCGGCCGATGCCCCGCGCCTCCAGGTACTTGATCAGGCTGGCCTCGGTGAAGCGCTCCGGGGGACGGGTCCAGTGTTCGCTGGGCGTGACGCGGAGGGGGGCGAAGGCCTCGCCCTCGCGCAAGGGGGGCAGCGGCGCCTGGGCGGCGCCGCCCTCGCCCTCCTCTTCGGCGACGTGCCCGAACAGGGCCAGGAAGCCCGGGTCGCGCAGAATGCGACCGCTGGCCTTCAAGACCCAGCCCTCATTCGCTTCCGCCGTGGCGCTCAGCCAGGCCTCCGTGACGTCATAGCGGGCTGGTTTGCACTGGCTGGCCAGATAGGTCTCCCGGATCATGTCGTAGAGCGCGCGCGCTCGTCCGGTCAGGTTGGCCGCGCGGGCGTCGTCCAGCTGGGTTGGCCGGATGCACTCGTGGGCGCCCTGGCTTTGCGGGCCCTTGGCCTTGGCCCGATTGGGGCGGCCAGGAACGATCTCAGCGCCGTACCGGCTGGCGAGCCAGGCCAGGGTCTCGCGCTGGAATTCCGGGGCGACGCTCGGGTCGTCGGTGCGGATGTAGGTGACCAGGCCCGCTTCGAACAGGCCCTTGGCGTGCCGGGTGGTCTCCTCCGGGCTCATGCCGAGCCGGGCGGAGGCCCGTTGCAGCATGGTGGCGGTGATCAGGGGGGCGGGGGGATGGCGCTTGCTTTCTTTCCGCTCGAGGCGTGCCACGCGATGAGGCACGGCCGCGAGGGCCTGGGCGATCGCCTGGGCCTCGGCCTCGGTGCGGATCGGGTGAGGGGTCGGGCGGGCCGCCTCGCCACGCCCGACCAGCTCGGCGGTCCACTCGCGCGCGGGCTCCTGCGGCCAGGGGTAATGCGCCTCGATTCGCCAGAACGCCTCCGGAACGAAAGCCCGGATGGCGTTTTCGCGGTCCACCACCACGCGCAAGGCCACCGATTGCACGCGGCCGGCCGACACCTCGCGTTCGTGCGGCAGGCGATCGCGCACCACCGGGGACACGCTGTAGCCCACCAGGCGGTCCAGGATCCGGCGGGCTTCCTGGGCTGCCACCAGCCCGAGGTCGAGCGGGCGCAGCCGCGACAGGGCGCGCTGGACCCCGGCCGGCGTGATCTCGTGAAATTCGGCCCGCTGCACCTCTTCGGGGCGCAAGCCCGCGGTGCGGGCGATGTGCCAGCCGATGGCCTCCCCCTCGCGGTCGGCGTCCGAGGCCACGATGATCGCTTCCGGCGCGTAGCGCTCGCGCAGGGCACGTAACTGGGCCACGACGGCCTTGCGGTCCGGGTGGTAGACGTAGGTCGGGCGGAAGCCATTCTCCACTTCGACCCCCAGGCTGCGCTCCGGCAGGTCGCAGAAGTGGCCCACCGTCGCGATGATCTCCCACTGGCGGCCGAGCAACTGGCGCAGTGTTTTGGCCTTGTTGGGCGATTCCACGATCACGACGCCACGCGCGGCAGGCGAGGCGGCAGGGCGGGGGGGAGTCTGAGCACGACGCGGCATCCCCCCATGTTACGTCAACCAGCGCCGCGCCGGGGGGGCGTCGCGTCGTTTTCAGGGGCCGTTCAGAGGCAGGGGATGCCGCCGAAGTCGGCGCTCACCACCCGGTTCCGGCCCTCGCGCTTGGCACGGTAGAGGGCCGCATCGGCGCGTTGCAGGATCTGCTCGATCGCGTCCTGCCCGGTCTGGGCGGTGGCCACGCCGACCGAGACCGTCACGCCCTGTGGGACCTCGACGCCACTGACGCCGCCGAGCAGGATCGTGTCCTCGATCGCCTGCCGCAGTCGCTCGGCCAGCTGGAGCGCCTGTTGCGCGTCCGTGCTGGGGCACAGCACGGTGAATTCCTCGCCGCCGTAGCGGGCGGCCAGGTCGCAGTGGCGCAGTTCCGCGCTGAGGGTGGCCGCCACCTGGCGCAGCACCACGTCACCCGCGGCGTGCCCGTAGAGATCGTTGCAGGCCTTGAAATGGTCCACGTCCAGCAGCAGCACGGCCAGCGGGCTGCCGTAGCGCTGGGCGATCGCCACCTGGCGGTCGGCGTGCTCGAGGAAGTTCCGCCGGTTGGCCAGGCCCGTCAGCACATCCGTGTTGGCTTCTTCCTCGGCGTCACGCAGCCGCGCGAGGGCGGCTTCGAGATCCGCGTCGCGCAGGTCGCAGCGGGCCCTCAGCCGCAGAATCTCCAGCGCGGCAGCGGCCAGCGCATCGATCGCATGCAGCCAATCCGCCTCCGGCAGCGGCTGGCTGGGCGCGTCCTGGGCCCGTCGCTCCACTGCGGAAAGCGCCGCGCGCCGCGCCAGCAGCACGGCGCCCGGGCTGTCGGCGCGCAAGATCGACGAGGTGACGCGGGTGAGCGTCCATTCCGGCTCTCCATCCACCAGCCAGGCGTGATAGAGCGCCCTGTCAGGGGCAAGCCCCGAGGTCGTTGTGGGATCCAAGGGGCCCTCCCCGACGGATCGGTCATCCGAGAACACAAGCATGGCCAGCCTAGCCGAGCGAAGGGCTCGCTGTCCGTGACCAAACCCGCCAACGTAACGTGGGGCCTGGTCTTGCAGCGATGCTCGGGTGACATCGACCGGCCTCGCTGGCACGCTCAGCGGCTGCTGTGCATCTCCTGGAAGACGCGCAACATCCCCTCACTGACCAGGCCCTGGTCGACCATGAGCTGTTCGACCGGACGGCCCGTGCGTTCGTGCTCGCCGAGCAGCAGGTGAATCTGGGAAGGCTTCAGGACCCCGTTCTCCAGCATGGTCGCCCAGAGCGGCTTGTTGCGCCCGGGGTCGTAGGCCAGGCGTTTTTGCAGGTTGATGGCAAATCGCAGCTGTTCCGCCGTGAGCAGTTTCTGACGCAGGGCCATCTCTCCGAAGGTCACATGTTTGCCGGCGGCGCGTTCGCGGTCCTGTTCGGCGATGATGTGGCGGACCTGAGCCTGGGTGATGTACCCCTCCCGTTCCAGGATCAGGCCCAGCAGCGAGCGGAAGCGGATCACCTCGCCCGTCGCGGGAGGCGGCTCCACGGCACCCGATTCGCCGCGAGAACCCCCTGGCGTCTCGCCCTCATCGGCCTCGTCTGCGGGGGCAGCCACGCCTCGGGCTTCGCTGGCCTCGGGGGGGGGCCCCTTCGCGGCTGGCTGCGCCTGGCGTTGGCGTTCGATGAAGGTGGAGAGCGTGTGAGCACTGATGATGCCGCGCCGCACCAGGATCTCGCCGAGCCGCTCACCCGTGTCGTCCTGTTCGCCCAGCGCGCTGATCAGCTGGCTCGGCGTGAGGGTGGCGTTCTCCAGCAGGTGGATGCCCAAGGGTTTGCCGCCCGCCGGCGCGTGGGCGAGGCGGTCCTGCAGGTGCAAGGCAAAGCGGAGATGTTCCGGGGTCAGCAGGCCCAACTCCAGCCCGACCTGGCCAAATGAGCGGTCCCCGCCTTCGGCCCGGATCGCTTGCTGGCGTTGGGCGATCACCTGCACGGCCTCGATCGTGAGCAGGCCCTCGCGGTAAAGAATCAATCCGATCAGGGAGCGGATTTTGGGCTGGTCTTCCTCGGTTGGGGCCGCGGCGCCCTCCGCTGCCGCTTTGCCGTTGTTCGGCACATGCAAGACCTGCCACTCGGGTAGCGTGCTGCGCATCAGGCGGTCCTGCCAGGCTGGCCCCCCGGTGGCGACCAGGGCCAGGTCCTGCAGGCGGACGTACAGATCGAGACGTTCCCAGGCCAGCACGGCCCCCCCACATGTCACCTTGACCGACATGGCATCGAGGGGTTCGGCCTGGCTCAGCCCCGGCACCATGGAGGCCGGACAGCGCAGGGCGGCCCCGGTCGCCAGGCGCAAGGTCAGCACCCGACGGCGCGGATCGAAGCTCACGCCGGTGGCACGCGGGCCGGCCTGGGTCGCGGGTTCGTGAGGTGCGGGGGCGGACCAGGCCGTGAGCAGGGTGTCGCGGTGTTTCCCGACCAGGCGCAGCACCTGTTCGGCCTGTTCCTCAGAAAGGTCTTCCTGCTCGACGATGCTCAGCCGCGGCAGCAGGTCGACACTGGCCCAACGCCCGCGCGGTCCAAGCACCAGGGCCTGGACAGGGTACTGGCCTCGCAGGGGAGAAAGAATGGTATAGGGCGGGTCTCGGGTGACCTGAGAAAACACGTTCGGCTCACAAACACCAGGTGGGACGTGACAATCTTGTTCCAGCGTGCGCGATTTTTCAACGCGCCCCGTCACGATTCCACGCGTCGATCCGAAGCGGGGCGACCTTCCGTGCGAGCAGGGAATCGGCGAGCATGAGGCCTGCCGCTTGACCCGTCCTGGCTCAGGTTGGAACATGGACCGGTCGGAGGCATCATCGATTCTCGGAGCGTCGAGGAGGAAGCACGTGGGCAAACGCTGGTTGAACTGGGCCTGGCTGCTGGTCCTGGTGACAGGCTGCCCCTCGGTCTCGGCGGATGATCGGGGCGATGCCCCGCGCACGCAGGCCGCACCGCACCCGGAAGTGGCCAGTCCATTGCTGGAACCGGCCACGATCGGCACGACGGAACTCCATCAGAAGCGTCAGTCGGTTCAGGACTGGCTGATCGTCGATGTGCGCTCCCGTGAGGCCTTCGATATGGAACACCTGCCTGGCGCCATCAGCGTGCCGTACAGTCAGATCGACCAGCGCTTGAAGGACCTCCCGCGCGATCGCCAGATCGTGCTCTACTGTGCCTGACCGGACGAACACAGCAGCGCCGGTGCGGCGCGCAGGCTTTCAGATATCCACGGCTACACCCGTTTGCTGGTGCTCAAGGGCGGTCTGCGGGAGTGGCGCGAGAAGGGCTACCCGCTGGAAAAGGGCCAGGCCCTGACTGACCTTCCCTATGCCGCAGATGGTCGGCGCCTGTATGCCCAGCACTGCAGCACTTGCCACGGCGAGAGCGGCAAGGGGGTGCCCGGTCACTTCCCCCCCTTGCGCGACGACCCCTTGCTCGCGGCGCCAGACCCGTGGGGGGCGATTTACGTCACCCTGTATGGCTTGTCGGGGCGCCCCGTGGCCGGGCGCCAGTGGGAGGCCCGCATGGGAGGCTTTGCGCGCTACCTCTCGGACACCGAGGCCGCCGCGCTGGTCAGTTATGCGCGCGCCCAGTTCGTGCTGGGAGCAGGCCCGGTGGCCCCCAGCGATGTGGCCAAGGTGCGACGCCAGGTGGAGTCGGCGCGCGCCAGCCGAGAGGCGTCGAAGGCGATCGCGCCCTGAACGGGGCTCCCTCGGTGCGTCGCCGGCTTCCCCGCGCAGGCACGACGAGGCAGCCCGTGGTGGCCGAACACGGGCTGGGCTCCATCCCGGTGCGGACCAGGCCTCTACCTGGTCGTTCAGAAGGTCCAGGCCCCGCCCACGCGCAAACGCGGCAGGCCTCGTAGCCCCTCCGGGACGTGCTGCAGGCCACCCGGCCCCCAGGCCACCGGGTTGGGCCCGACAGCGAGGTCGAGGAAGCCGTGCGCTCCCTGCCAGCGCCAGCCGGCATCGAAGAAGCCCAGCGCAGTCTCCAGGCTGGGCCGGAGCGGCAGACTGGCCCCTGCCCCGACGGAAAAGGCTTGGAAGGGGGCGGGGAGAAACCAGCGACCGGCCGCGGTGATCAGGGGAAGCGGCGCGAACCAGCTGCCCGCGACCAGCGAGGCCTCCAGGGAAGCGGAGCGGCCCCAAAGTCCGGTATGCAGCCCTTCCGGCAGACCGAGCCCGGCACCCCAGGACAGACGCAGGCGACGGGTGTCAGCCTGAGCAGGCGGAGGAATCACAACCACGGCCGCCAGCGGCGGTGCGAGCCACATCATCACAGTCAACCAGACAAAAAAATCCCCCGGCCGTGGGCCGGGGGACGTGCGGAATCGCTTACTTCTTGGGCTTGTTCTGGAGGTACACCGTGACGGCGCCCGGATAGAACTTCTGGAAGCAGGCCCAGTTCGGACCGTTTTCCTGCTTGCCAATCGCTTCGGTCACCTTCTCTTCGGTGGTGTAGACGCCGTAATCGCCCGGCAGGCCCTGGCCGTTGTAGCGGCCCATCGCAGGCGTGCCCTTGATGGGGTCGAGAGCGGGCTTCTCGGCCTTGCAATCAGAGGCCGAGGCAGGACCCGTGGACACGGTCGGCGACGGGGTGGGCGAGGCGCCAGCCAGGAGATCACCCATGCCAGGCACGTTCGCGCCCGTGGTCGAGGGGCAGCCAGCCAGGAGCATCACACTGGAGGTGAACAGCGCGGCCGCGAAAAGTTGACGCATCGTACTCAAAGGAATCGTCCTCCAAAAATCGGACCCCAATCAGGTCAGGAAGCCGCCACAACGAAACGGCGTCCCAATATTCCACAGAGGGGAGAAGCGTGTCAAGGACGTCGGGCGTCTCTGGATGCGGCTCCGCCGACCCAGATGGGGCTCGACCAGGCCCAGGCTTTGTTGTCGTGGTAGACCACCTTGGCGAAGAAGTAACCGCCGGGTCGCGCGGCCGGCAAAGGAATTTTCCAGCGCGCTCCCTTGGCGCCCACGGCTTGCTTGGCGATGATCTGCGCCGGCTTGCCGCCCACGCCGTCCAGGTCGGCAAACAGCTCGACCCGCTGGATCGTGCTGTCCGGATCCGCCACCTCCACCAGGGCGGTCGCCTCGCCGGCGCTGGGCAGGGTGCCGCCCATCTCGGTGTTGCCGATCGAGAGCCACAGAGACAGGTTCGGATCGAAGGAGGCAAAGGTGCGGCGGGCCTGCATGGCCTCGACCACGCCCCGACGATCGAGCGCGCGCGCCCAGATGCCGGTGCGGGTGGGAGTGGCGAGCCCCCAGTTTTTCACGTGGTTGTCCTGGTCCCCCAGGGCGCCCAGGCGCCAGCCGCGGTTCAGGTAGTCGGTGTATTCGACCTCATAGTTGAGGTGGTTGACGCCGCGATCCCAGTCGTCCGGTTCCCCCTTCATGTCAGGCTTCTCATACTTGCCCGGACCATTCAGCAGCGCGATGCCCGTCACCTTGTCCAGCGCCACCACGGAGGCCTGGGCCCGTAGCACGGGCGAGAAAGAAAGGCCGCCGAATTCCAGCGGGTTGCTGGGGTGCGGGTGATTGAACTGCACCCAGCCCACTTCCGGGTGGTTGGGCAGCCAACGCTGGTAAAAGTCGTCCCACGCCCCATTAGGCAAGGGGCATCGCTCGTTGGCTTCGAAAATGTTGATGTGGCCGCCCTTGGAGATGGAACTCCACTCCTGCGCCAGCAAGGCCACGAACTTGCCCTCGCTGGTGTAAGCCTTGGCCGCCGCCTTCATGACCCGGTAGCCCTCGTCCGTGATCATGTGGGAGTGCGAGGAGACTGCCAGGAAGTCCAGTTTGGCGCGGTTGCGGGCGAACTCGTAGGCCTCACTGAGCGTGCCTTGCCCGTCATCGCCGTTTTCGGCCACGTGGGTGTGGGTGATGCCCTGGTAGACGCGGTACTGGGCGGGCCCCACGCGGTCTGCTCGGATCGTGGCGATCTGGGAGGCCGCCAGGCTGGGGCCGGCGGGCGGTTGCGACGAGGCGCCACAGCCCGCGGCGAGCAGCAGCGACAGACCGGCAAACCAAGGCGTCAGGTGGCGTTGCATCTGGCATCCCATCCATTGGTGCGGGGCAGGGAGGGGTCTCGCGACTGCCCTCCTGGCCCCATTATGGCCGTGGCCAAGGAAAAGATGACGTTAAGCTTGGTTAAAGTCCTCTTATCGGCTCGTCCGTGTAAGTCGGGCCGTGCGCGGGCTATAATGGCAGTCAAGCGGAGAGCGTGCATGGCGGTTGAAGATCCCATCCGGCGCCGACGGCGTCGTCGGCGCAGACAGCCAGGTCGCGGAGCGGCCCTGGTCGCGCTGGCGCTCGCGGCGCTCACCGGCATGGTGGCAGGGGCCACCATGAACCACCTGCTGGGGCAAGCCGCCCCCGCGCCGCGGGCCGTCGCGCCGCTGTCGCCGCCGCCCGATGAAGTAGCGCCGATCGAGCGCCGCATGACCCAGCTGGCTGAACCGCTGCACGTGCTCTTCCTGGCTTCGGACGTGACCTGGGAGCAGCGTCACGGGCTGCGCACCCAGGGCTTGCGCGGCAACACCGATACCATGCTGCTGGCGCGCTTCGACCCGGCTCGCCAGGATGTTCGCGCCATCTCGATTCCCCGCGACACACGCGTCCCGATCGAAGGTCACGGCACCTTCAAGATCAATGCCGCCAATCCCTACGGGGGGCCCGTGCTGGCCGCGCAGACGGTGGCCGACCTGCTCGGCGTCCAGATCGACCGGTACGTGCTGGTGAACACCCGGGCGGTGATTCAACTGGTGGACGCACTGGGCGGCATCGATCTCGACCTGCCTCAAAACTATCGCTATGACGACTTCACGGGGAAGTTGCACATTCGCCTCAACAAGGGACCCAACCACCTGGATGGTCGGATGGCCCACGACTTTCTGCGCTTCCGCCATGACGGCCGGGGCGACATCGGCCGCATTCAGCGGCAGCAGATGTTTCTGCAGGCCGCCTGGGCGCAATGGTTGACGGCGCGGAACCTGCTGTTGTTGCCGGAACTGGTCGGCCTGGTGCGGGAAAACCTGGAGACGGACCTCTCCATGGGGGAGATCATCCGGGTGGCCAACTGGGTGCGTGACCTCAACCAGCGTCATGTGCGCATGGTGATGGTGCCGGGTCGGGAGGCGATCGTCGCGGGCGGCTGGTACTGGCTGCCCGACCTGCCGGCCACCCGTCGTCTGGCCCAGGCCTTTCTGGTCAATGGGGTCTCCACCCCCCTGGCGTCGCCGCGTGATCTGCGGGTCGCGTTGCGCGACGGCGTGGGCGATCGCCAGGCCATCACGCGCCTGGAGCGCGCCCTGTCGCAGGCGGGCTACGGGCACATCCAGTACGCCGGACGCGAACCGCAACTGGGCCATGTGACCACCCAGGTGATTGCCCAGAACGGCGACGAAGGCTCCGCCGACCATCTCGCGCGCGTGATCGCGGCCCGGGACATCCGCGTCGAGGCGACCGGGATCATGGGCTTTGACATGACGGTGGTGATGGGGCGCGATTGGGCCGCGCGTCTTCATTGAGTCGGTGGTGCCCGTCGGCTGAAGGCAGCGCGGTGGGGGGCCCGCCCGAAGCCCCCCGGGCCGACCGGAACCACCCTGTCCCTCTCGACCTCGCTGGGCCATCCGATCACGTCCGGGCCTGATCGAACCGGAGCAGGAGGCCTGAGCTCCGCCTGAAGCGAGCCTCCGGAGCGACGGCTCTCACGTGCGGTGAACAATTGATCATTTGTTAGTCAATTATTAACGGGAAATTAAGCAGGTTTTGCCCCCGAACCGGCGATACCCTTAACAGCTTCTGTTCGCCTCCGAGGCGGACACCGAAAGGGACCCTCATGCCAGTCATTCGCGGCAACGACGTACTGACCATCAACGGGCTGCCTGTCGCCAAGCAAGGCGTCGCGCCACTGCGCCCAGGCATCTCGCCTGACCAGGCTGCCCTGGCCACCAAGAACAATGGCCTGGATGAGCTGATCCTGGCCGTTCGCACGCCCGAAGGAAAGCGCCAGCGGGTGGTGGTCTACGGCCGGGAACTCGACCTCTCCTTCCGCAACCAGAGCGGTGAGCCCGACATCCAGTTGAACGGGGCGCCCGCGATGCTGCTGCACTTCGATGACGAGATGAGCACCTTCACGCAGCGTGTCGTGCGTGGGACGGCCGTGGGTATCAAGGAGGCCATGGACGTGCTGGCTGCAATGGCGCGCCGCAGCATCGAAGGCGCGGGCTATGCCGGGGCGGCAGCTTTCCTCGGCGGGACCATCTGGGTGGTCGCCAGCGGTGGCGCGGCGCTCGAGGTGATCAAGTCCGCGGCGATCGTGCTGGCCCCCAAGATCGCGGTCGGCATTGGCTCGACCGCCCTCGTCGGGATGGGCCTGATCGTGGTGGCCGCAGCCCTCAAGGCCCTGCTCGGCGGTGCGCCGGATCCCCGCATGGAGACGATCGCCGCCATCATCGACGACCAAGGTGAACGCGGTTCGAACGAAGCCTCCCCGCCCGCCGCGCCTTATCTGCCTGGCGTGCCGCTGCCTTCCGTGCCGATGATGCCTCAGCCCGGTCTCCCCCAGCAGCCCGGTTTTCAGGCTGACGATGGCGGCCGCAGCCTGCGTCGTCCGGGGGGATTGCCGGTCACCCCACGGGAGGAACCGTCGCTGACGGATGGCGGTCTGGGTGACCGAGCTCAGGAACTGCTGGCCAATCCTCGGGTGCGTGATTCGCTCAACCGCCTGCCCTTCCGGGTGCGCAACGGCGCCTGAGGCGGAGCCGCGCGCCGACCGACCGCCGCTTCAGCTTCGTTCGGCCAGCGCCACGGCGATCGCCGCGCCCAGCCTGGCGTTGTGCCGGATCAAGGCCATGTTGGCCGACAGGCTCGCCCCGGCCGTGCGCCGGTTCAGTTCGGCAAGCACCCACGGCGTGATGGCCTTGCCCGTGACGCCCTGCGCCTCGGCGTCCGCCAGGGTGGCCGCGATCACGGCCTCGATGGCTTCCCCGGCGATCGCCTCGGCGGCCGGAATCGGATTGGCCACCACCACCCCGCCCAGCCCCCAGGCGCGCTGCGTCGCGATCACGGCCGCCGCCGCCGCAGGGCTGTCGACCCGGGCCGGCACCTCGTGGCCGGAATCCGGCACGTAAAAGGCCGGGAAGCGATCCGTGCCGTACCCCAGCACGGGGACGCCGTGGGTTTCCAGCACTTCGAGCGTGAGGCCGATGTCCAGGATGCTCTTCACGCCGGCGCAGACCACCGCGACCGGCGTGCGGGCCAGTTCCAGCAGGTCGGCGGAGACGTCCATGGAGCGTGTGGCCCCTCGGTGAACACCCCCGATGCCTCCGGTAACGAAGACCGCGATCCCGGCCATGTGGGCCAGCACCATGGTGCCGGCCACGGTCGTGGCGCCATCGGCTCCCTGGGCCGCCAGCACGGCCAGATCGCGCCGGCTGGCCTTGATCACGCCGGTGGCGCGCCCGAGCGTTTCGAGCTCGGCCCGGGTCAGGCCCGCGCGCGGGACGCCGCCCAGGATCGCCATGGTGGCGGGCACGGCCCCGCCTGCCCGGATGATCGCCTCGACCTCCAGGGCCGTTTCCACGTTGGCCGGCCAGGGCATGCCGTGGGTCAGGATGGTGGTTTCCAGGGCCACCAGGGGCTGGCCTGCCTGCCTGGCGGCGGCCACTTCCTCGGAGAACTGAATGGGGCTCACGGCTTGCATCACAGCCCTGCCAGGGTGCGTTCGGCGTCGATCCGCCCGTGGCCGTACTCCTCGTCGAAGCCTGGCTTGCCGAGGTCCTGGGCGTGGCGGCGGATCTGCTGGGCGATCGCCTCGGCCGTCATGTCCGGTTTTCGGCTCTTCACCAGGGCCGCCAGGCCGGCCACATGCGGTGTGGCCATCGAGGTGCCGGACAGGGCCCAGTAGCCGCCGCGCAGCACGGTCGAGAGGATCTTGTGACCAGGCGCCGTCACGCTCATCCAGACGCCCATGTTCGAGAAATCGGCCCGGGTGTCCTGCTGAGTGGTGGCGCCGACCGCAAAGACGCCCTTGTTGGCGGCGGGATAGAAGGCCAGAAACTGGCCGTCATTGCCCATGGCGGCCACCACCAGCGCGCCCTTGCTGCGGGCGTAATCCACCGCGGCCTGCTTGGCTTCCGGACCGCCGCGCCCGCCCAAACTCACGCTGATCACGTGCGCGCCCTGGTCCGCGGCCCAGACGATGCCCTTGCAGATGTTGGCGACCTCGCCCGTTCCCTGCTTGTCCATGACCTTGACGGCCATCAGGGTGGCGCCGGGGGCCACGCCGGCCACCCCGATGCCGTTTTCGGCGCTGGCGCCTGCAATGCCGGCGCAGTGCGTGCCGTGGGTGTTGTCGTCCATCGGGTCATCGTCGCCGTTCACGAAGTCCGGGCCCTTCACGACGTGGTCCGCGAGGTCGGGATGGGTGTAATCGATGCCGGTGTCGATGATGGCGATGCGCGTGTCGCGGCTGCCGCGCGTGATGCGCCAGGCTTCGCGCACGCGCGCTTTTTCCAGCCCCCACTGCTGCTCGCTCAGCGGATCATCGGCCGTCGGTCGGGGCGTCAGCAGCAAGGGCTCTCGCTGGAGCGCGGGCAGGGTTTCCACCGCGTTGGCTTCGACGAAGCGCACGCCCGGCGCGCGGCGCAGGCGGGAGAGCGTACCCGCCAGGTCCGTGGGGGCTTTGACCACGACCACGTCCAGCGCCGGAATCGCATCCACCACGGCCAGGCCCCACTGGTTCGACAGGCTGGCCCGCAGGGCGGCGCCCTGGCCGCGGGTGTGGCCGATCAGCAGTTCGCGCGCGCGCGCCTGAGCCGTGAGGCCCGCTGGCGCCTCGCGGGGCGGAGCGGCAGGGGCCAGCGCGGGGGCGCAGGCCGAGAGGGTGAAGGCCGCGAGCAACGCGGTAAACGACAGGGGGCGAGTCAAGGCAGTGGCTCCTGGCAGGACGGGGTGCTGGACCTTCTTATTATAAAATTAACCATCGCTTAACCATATCTATTCCCCGAAAGAATCCCCACCGCCTGGTGGCAGTGGGGACATCGTTTTCCCGTTCAGGGAGCGGGAACCGCTGATGACCGCCGGTCAGCGCGACGCGGACAGGGCCTTGAGCACGTTGATGCGGCCGTGGCCAAACTGAGGGTCGAAGCCGGTTTTCCCCAGATCCGCGGCCGACGAGGTGATGCGCTGACGCAGCGCCTCCTCGGACAGGTCCGGTGCGGCGCTGCGCAGCAGGGCCGCCAGGCCCGCCACGAAGGGGGTGGCCATCGAGGTGCCCGAATAGGCCTGGTAGGCACCGCCCGGCACGGTCGAGAGAATGGTATGTCCAGGGGCCGTCACGGTGATCCAGGTGCCAAAATTGGAGAATGAGGCCCGGGTGTCATCGGCCGTGGTGGCGCCCACCGAGATGACGCCGGTCGAGGCGCCGGGATAGACGGCCACGTTGCCCCCGTTGTTGCCCATGGCCGCCACCACCACGGCCCCCTTGGCGCGGGCATAGTCGACGGCCTCTTGCTTGGCTTGCTTGCCGCCGGGGCCTCCCAGGCTCAGGCTGATCACCTTGGCGCCCTGGTCCGCCGCCCAGGCGATGCCGGCGCAGACGCCGTCGGTCGAGCCCGACCCCTGGTCGGACAGCACCTTGACGGCCATGAGGGTCACGCCGGGAGCCACGCCTGAGATGCCGATACCATTGTTGGCACTGGCGCCTGCAATGCCGGCACAGTGCGTGCCGTGGGCATGACCGTCCATCGGGTCGTCGTCGTTGTTCACGAAGTCGCGGCCCTTGATCACGCGCCCGGCCAGGTCCGGGTGATTGTAGTCGATGCCGGTGTCGATGATGGCCAGCACCACGTCCTTGCGACCCGGCGTCACCGCCCAGGCCTCAGGTGCCTGCACCTTGGCCAGGCCCCATTGCTTGTCGCGCAGGGGGTCGCCTTCCTCGGCCCGCTGTGGGGACGTCTGGGGCGCGTCCAGCTTGCGCAGCGGGGGCAGGCTTTCCTTCGCATTGGCCTCAACCCAGCGCACCTCCGGCCGGCCTTGCAGCGCCTGCAGCGCCTCGGCGACCGGACCACGGGGACGGACGACCTCGATCGCGAGGGGGGCCACGCGACGGACCGTCTGCAGACCCAGGTCGGCTTGCAGGCGCCCGTAAGCCGCGCGGGTCAGGCCAGGCTTCAGCGCCACCAGCAGCTCCCCGGTCACATTCTGGGCGGCCAGGCCCGAGCCTGCAGCCGCCGGCGCCAGGGGCGTGACAGCCCGGTTGCAGCCAAACAGCGCCAGGCCCAGCAACAGGGAGGTGGTGATCGGACGACGGTTCATGTGGCTTGCTCCTTCCGCGGCGGGGCTCCTTGCGACGCACCCCCGCACCGGCCATCGGGCGTTTCCTGCATCTGCGCGATCAGCGCGATGAGTTCGCTTAGGATATCATTAAACTGAATTTAACCTCAAGAGGGACGGGCGCACGTGTCATCGACGCTTCCTGAACCGACCCACCGCTGGCGCCTTTTCCACCGCTGCAGCGGTGTGAGACCTGAGCACCGGCGTCGCTGACGGTCCGGCCATCAAGCGAACCCCCTCTTCGCCTGGGGTGCGCTTGCGCGTGGGGAACTCCCCGTGGCGCCTGCTTGGTTGCCTTGGTTGGCACAAGGAAAGGGGGTTCACGCGGTATATAGAGGGGGCGAGGAGAGCGAACCCATGAGTCAGGTTGCCACGAGGGCCAGGTTATTCGGATGGCGCGCGCTGACGGCGCTCAGCCTGATGGGCTGCCTGGTGGCCTGTGCCAGTGGCAGTACGCCCAATGTGGCCATGACCGTCAGCTCCCGGGTCGCCGCGCCAGGGGTGGCCCTGCGGCAGGCCAGCGGGCCCGCGCGGGTTTCCGGCCTGGCGATCGGCCCGGCCGGGCTGGCGGGGGGCAACATCGTCGCCAACAACCAGGCCCGATTGACCACCGGCGGGGCAATCGTCGCCAACAATCAGGCCCGCTACGCGCTGGCGGCCGTGAAACAGCAACCGATCGGCAACGCCATCGTTTACCTGACCGATCCCAGCGAGCGCTTCTATGCCCAGGATGGTCGCCCCATCACGGCGTATACCAATAGCCTGGGGCGCTACGAGTTTGCCTCGGGCGTGCCCGTGGGCGAGGTCGTGATCGTGAACGTCATCCTGGCCGACAATCGACGTGAGGTGGGCTTCACGGTGGCCAGATCCGGGCGAAACGTGGTGGATGTGAGCCTGGCCACCACCTATGTGACGGAATTCTTGCGGGCACGAGCGGCTGCGGTCGGCAAGACCATGGCCGATTTCGACCTCAGCCTGCTGCCGAGCCTGACCGACCTCACGCAGCAGGCCCTCGACCAGGGGGAACTGGCCGAACCGGACCTGGCGATCGGACGCATCGGAGACATGAACCAGGCCTATGCGCTGGCCGTGGGCCTCAACAAGCAGGGCCTGGGAGAGATGTGGGCCAAGCTGCTCGGCAAGCGGGTGCTGGCGGTCACGACCCTGGCCGGTAGCGGGGAGAGCGGCTTTGGCGGCAACAGGCAACCCGCCGTCAAGGCCCAGCTGTACAAACCCAAGGGCGTGGCGCGTGATGCGCAAGGCAACTTCTACATCGCCGACGAGGGCAACCACCTGATTCGCAAGGTGACGCCCGATGGCCTCATCCAGACGCTGGCCGGCAAGGGCACGCCTCAGTTCAGTGGCGATGGGGGGCAGGCCAAGGATGCCGGGCTGTGGTGGCCACGGGCCGTGTTCGCGGCGCCGGGGGGTGTGCTGTACGTGGCGGATACGCTCAACATGCGCGTGCGGGCCATCAACCTGGCGGACGGCACGATCAACACCGTGGCCGGCAATCCCCAGCAGGCCAACGGAGCGTTTCTCAACGATTTCGCCGGCGATGGCGGGCCCGCCAGCCAGGCGCGCCTGGCGGGGGTGCGGGGGCTGACGCTCGACAGTCTGGGCAACCTCATTTTTGCCGACAGCTGGGACAATGACGGGGGGTCCTGGCATCACATCCGTCGCATCGAAAAGAGCGGCGTGATCACCACCTTGGTGGGGGTCGATGGGGCGCACGGCTTCAATGGTGACGGCAAGCCGGGGCGCGAGACCCAGATCAACTACGTCAATCAGGTGGCCGTCGATAGTCAAAACAACATCTACTTCGCCGACGTTCGCAATCACCGCGTGCGCAAGTACGACGTGCAGTCCAAGCTGGTCTCGACGGTGGCCGGGAATGGCAGCGAGGGCAGCGCGGGCGACGGCGGTCCGGCCGTGGCGGCCAACCTCAGCAGTCCCTATGGGGTGGCCCTCGACCCGCAGGGCCGCCTGTACATCTCCGAACGCGGCTCCCGGCGCATCCGGGTGGTCGGAACCGATGGGGTGATCCGCACGCTGGCAGGCGGCGGCACTTACACCGAGGATGGTGAGGCGATGTCGATCGCCTTCAGCGAGCCGCACGATCTGCTGCTCGAACCGGACGGCAACCTGCTGATCTGCGACAGTCGCGCGGCCAGGGTTCGCCGCCTGTGGCTGCGCTGGGGGTTCTGAGTCGCCTGAGCGGGGCGTTCCTCGCCGCTTGAGCCGCCCCAAGGGGCCTCCGCGCGACGGTTCCACGAGCCGGGCCGGCATCGCGAGCCCCCTCCCTTGATCGCGGCGTGGCTGGTCGCTGACCTCCTTCGACCTGGAGGCGCCTGGCCGGTTTCCGGCGCGTAGCGCTCCGCGGGTCGCGCCGCGGCCGTCGGGCTGAGCTGGTTATGGGTCATCTATATTTCGGTTAAAACCCGAAGTCTCTGCCCGTCTGTCGCCCATAAGGTCTTCAGAGAGGCTCAATCACCCCCGCACGATGGAGGTTTTCCCGATGGAACGGCAGCACGTGATCGCCCTGGCCACCCTCGCGATGGTGCTCTCCGGCTGTAGCACGGCCGCCCCGTTGACGGTGGTCAGGCCCGTGGCCGTAAAGGCCGCGGCGGCCAAGCCCGTGCTGGAGCGCCAGCATCTGCCGCTCGACACCCGGCGCGTGAACGTCCAGCGGGAAGCGCTGACGGTCGTGGCTCCCGCGCTGGCCGCCGGTCAGGGGACGCTGTCAATGAGCTTCGTGTGGCCCGAGTCCTCCGGCTACAAGCTGATGGCCACCGCGGCGGACATCGCCAAGATCACCGTGACGCTCAAGACCCGCTCGTTTCTGCTGATGAAGACCGTCGCCACCGCCGAGGTGCAGCGCAGTCAGATCGTGAACGGTCGGGCCGCCGTCAACTTTACCGGGCTCGCAGCCGGGGATTACACCCTCGACCTCTCCGCCACCGACGCCGCCTCCGCCGTGATCGGGTCCGGCACCACCACCGCCAAGGTGACGGATGGCCAGACCACCATGGTCGATGCCCAACTCAAGCTGATTCCCGCTCCCAAGCCGGCTGAGACCGGTCTGGGCGTGAACGTCTCGATCATCAACGGATAGTCCCCCCATCGGTGGAGGTGCTGGCCCGATGAATGCACGTTGGATGCTCGGAGCCCTGCTGGGCTTGAGCTTGAGTTTGACTGGCTGCGGCAAGAATCCTTCCGCGGCCGCCCCTCAGCGCTCGGGCAAGGTGCAGCGCAACGTGGTGCCCGTGGTCACCCCCACGCCGCCGCCGCGAGCGTCGCAGTACGAGCCGGCGGCCCCCAGCGTGAACCGGATGCCGGGCGCCCCCGCCGTGGTGGTGGCGTCGCAGGTCCCCGCACCGGCAGCCGAAGCGGGCGCCCTGCGCGTGAAGGTTCGCACGCTGGGGAGCGTGCCCGCCGCCTCGCTTCGCCTGCGCCTGAGCAGTCAGGCCGACCCGACCATGTCCGCGCTCGTGCCGCTCGCCCTGACCGGCGCAGCGGCTCAATGGGAGACCGAGGACCTGGGGGCAGGCGCCTACGACCTGCAACTCGACGTGCGCGATGCGGCCGACCAGTCCGTCGGCACCACCCGCACGGTGGCCCGCGTGGTGGCGGGCGAGATCACCGAGCTGTCGCTGGATGTGACGCTGGCGCCGCCCGCCGCCTCAGCACCCGCCGGCAATCCGAGCGCGACGGGAACCAGCGAGACCGGCGCAGGCACGGGCAACGTCGGCGCGGCCGAGACGCCACCCACGGCCACGGGCACCACCGGAATGGGCGGCAGCATCGGCATCCGCGTCGAGTTCCAGTAGATATCGCGAGGAGGGCACCATGACCAACAGCGCCGTGAACGGTTACTTCACCACCACCACGCTGCCGACGCCCACCCCGCCGCCTCCCCCCGCGGGTTGGCCGGCGCCTGTGACGGTGCCCGTGAACAACGCCCCTGGTTTCCAGCCGCAGGGCACAGACGCCTACATCGGCGCGGTGGCGCAGTACGCCCCGCTGGTGGCGGGCGCCGTGCCGGGCCGCAGCGCCGCCGTGGCGGTGGGCGAGGCCAAGGGCCTGTTTGCCAAGGCCGCGCGCTCCAAGTCGGCCAGCACCGCCGCGCGCGCTGGTCAGGCCGGTCGCAGCGCCATGTTCGGCTCGGTGTTGGGGGCCGTCAAGAGTTCGGCCCTGGTCAACGGTGTGTTGACGCTGGCCGTGAACGGCTATCTGCTGGCCACCGGCAAGCTGACGCTGCCTGACGCCGGCGCCAACGTCAGCGGCGACATGATGTCCGCGGTGGTGGGCGGGGCGGCTGGAGGCGCTGCCTCCGCCTTGGGCACCTTCGCGTTGGCCGGCCTGCTCGGCACGGGGCTGCCGCTCACCCTGGTGGGCATGGGCCTGGGCATCGCGGGCTACCTCGTGGCGGACACCTTCTTGCGGCAGACCAAGCTGTATCAGGACGTGAAGTCCTCCGTGCGCCAGCTGCTGGCCTGACCTCACGTGCGAACGGCGAGCTCAGCAGTCGCCGATTTTGGACCAGAGGGTCGGGATCGTCCGTGACGCCTCGGCTGAGGCCGTCGGCTGCCCGCGTTCGTTGCGCCGTCGGCTGACGAGCCTGGAGGCCTGCGGCATGTCGCCGCCTCGGGGAGGGGCTGCCCCGCTGTGTGCCCTTGCGTCCGGCAAGCCCATCCCAGGCGCTCAGATAATTGGACTGCGCAGGTCCGAAATGGCGGCCGCGCTGCCTTTCCGGGCTAACAGGCGTGAGTTTTTTGCGTTATGATTTGCGTCACAGCAAGCGTGTTATAATCGCCGCTAATCTTGTTATGTTACCTGCCCATGCACCAACCGAGCGCCGGCTCAAAAACCTATCCTGCGCCGTCATGGGAGGGGCCGCCCGCCGCCAATCGGGTACGCCGCAGTCCCGATTCAGTTCGTAAAGGGAGCACACCTCCGATGGGAAACAGCCTCGTTTTTCTCCAACGCGTTTCAATTTTCAGCGGGGTCGGACAGGATAGTCTCGAACGCATCGCTAGCATCACCCAGGAAAAGAATTTCCCCAAGAAGAGCATCATCTTCCACGAAGGGGATCGGGGGGATACCCTCTACATCCTCAAGTCCGGTCGCGTGAAGATCTCCAAGATCACCGAAGACGGCCGTGAGAAGACCCTGGCGCTCATGCAGCCCGGCGAATTTTTCGGCGAGATGGCCATTTTCGATGAGCAAGCCCGGTCGGCCACGGCCGAGGTGCTCGATGAGCAGGCCGTCGTCTTCACCCTCAACAAGCGCGATTTCGAGCGGCTGATCATCGAGCATCCGACCATTGCGCTGAAGATCATGCGCGACCTGACCCGGCGCATCCGCCTGGTCAACCAGCAGGTCGAGGACCTCGCCTTCAAGGATGTGCACGAGCGGGTTGCCAGCACGCTCAAGAACCTGGCCGAAGTCGAGGGCCGTCCCATCGGCGCCAAGGTGCTGATCAATCTCAAGATGACCCACCAGGACCTGGCCAACATGGTCGGTTCCTCGCGGGAAACCGTGACCCGGGCGCTCAACCGCCTGCAGGACGAAGGCATCATCTCGATTTCGCACCAGCAGATCACCATCAATCAGCCCAAGCAGCTGCAGATCTGGTAAGTTTTCCGTCTCCTTTCCTCCTTAGAACGCAAGCCGAGGCCCGAGCCCCCCAGGGGGCTCGGCCCTCGGCTTTTGGGACCGTACCGCTCGCCTCGCCAGTCCGCCTGTGCCGTCGACCCGCCCGAGGCTGGCTGATGTGGCCCAGAAGCCGTAGACTGTTGGCCGCTTCCCCGTCGCTTGTTGAAATAAAGGCTTGCCATGCTCGACATTCGTCTCATTCGCCAGGACCCGGACTCGGTGCTCACCAGCCTGCGCCGCCGTCACAGCAGCCTCGACCTGGCCGCCTTGCAGGACCTCGATGGGCGCTTCCGCGAGAACCAGACCCGGCTGGATGCGCTGCGCGCTGAACGCAATGCGGCCAGTGCCCAGATTGCCAAGCGCAAGCAGGCGGGTGAGGACGCGTCCGACCTGCTGGCCGCCATGAAAGGCCATTCGGAGGAGATCAAGGCGCTGGAGGCCGACCAGGGCGAGATCGAAGCGGCCCGCGCCGCCTTCATGCTCACCATCCCGAACCTGCTAGACGCCAGCGTGCCGGAGGGGGCCGATGAGGACGCCAACGTGGAGGTGCGGCGCTGGGGCACGCCGGCCAGCTTTGAATACGAACCCAAGGGGCACCACGAACTGGGGGAGGCGCTGGGCATTCTGGATTTCGAGCGCGCGGCCAAGCTGGCGGGCTCTCGCTTCGTGCTGATGAAGGGCCTGGCCGCCCGGATGGAGCGGGCGGTCATGAACCTGATGCTCGACATGCACACGGGCGAGCACGGCTACACCGAGGTGCTGCCGCCCTTCATCAACAACGCCGAGACGCTCACGGCCAATGGCAACCTGCCCAAGTTCGAGGACCAGCTGTTCCACCTGAGTGGCACGCCCTATTACCTGATTCCAACGGCCGAGGTGCCGCTCACCAACATCTATCGCGACGAGATCGTCGACGAGGCGATGCTGCCGATGTACCTGACGGCCGGCACGCCCTGTTTCCGCTCCGAGGCGGGCGCCGCCGGCAAGGACACCAAGGGCATGATCCGCGTCCACCAGTTCGACAAGGTGGAAATGGTCAAGATCGTGCCACCAGCCGGTAGTTTCGACGAACTGGAGCGCATGGTGGCCAACGCCGAAGCGATCCTGCAGCGCCTCGGCCTGCCCTACCGGGTGGTCTTGCTGTGCGGGGGCGATACCGGCTTCAATTCAGCCAAGACCTACGACCTCGAGGTCTGGTTCCCGGCGCAGGGCAAGTACCGGGAGATTTCCAGCTGTTCCAACTGCACCGACTTCCAGGCCCGTCGGGGCAACATGCGTTTCCGCGATGCCGCCGGCAAGCTGCATCACCCGCACACCTTGAATGGCAGTGGTCTGGCGGTCGGTCGGACCGTCGCCGCGATTTTCGAGAACTACCAGCAGGCGGACGGCTCGATTGCGGTGCCGGAGGCGTTAAGGCCCTACATGGGCGGGGTAGAGAGGATCGCGGGCGTCTGATTCCCTGCGCCGTGCCAGGCGGGACCAGCGGGGAGCCGGTGGTCAGGGCGGCGGCCCCAGCCGTGAACCGGGGCGTGCCTGCTGGAAGGGAAACATCGGATGAGTGGAAACGCCACCTACGGCCACCCGAAGCTGAACGAGCTGCTGCAGCAGGCGGCCCAGACCCCCTTCATCGGTCAGGTGCTGATCCAGACCCTCCGTGACCTGGTGCATCCTCAGGACCGAATTCTGGCCTGCTATCCGATCATCGAGACCTCAGGGCAGACGGCCGACCGCGAGTTCACTTACTACTCCGTCGACGTCGTGCTCGTGACCACGGCCTTCTTCATTCGCATCAACTTCTATCCCAAGACGCACCTGGCCATCAAGAAGCGCATCCACCTGATCAACGAACTCAAGTTCGAGTATCCGGCCCCTCCGATGGACGAACTGGCCGGCATCAAGGGGGCTGACTATGTGCCCAACCGGGTCAAGCTCGAGGTTCAGTTCAACAATGACCGCGGGGCCCTGGCGGAACACTGGACCGCCGAGGCCAGTGACGAGCACCGCGTGCGCGACCTGATGGACATCAATCGCTTGCTCGGGCGCATGGTGGGCATGCCGCTGGCGCAAGCGGTCGCTGCCGCGGCGCCCCAGGCACCCGCCCCGTCTGCGGCGCAGGCTGGATAGGAAGGGCACGCCGATATGCATATTCTCGACTTCCTGCGGGTGGCCGTTCACAAGGGCGCCTCGGACATCCACATCAAGACCAACAGCCCCCCGATGCTGCGCATCGACGGGCGCATCGTGCCGACCGAATGGCCCTCGCTGACGGCGGACGAGGCGCGTCAGTCGCTGTTTGCGATCATGACCTCGGAACAGCGCGAGCGCTTCGAACGCCAGAAAGAAATGGACATGTCGCTGATCATCGAAGGCCTGGCCCGCTTTCGTATGAACGTCTACTCGGAGCAAGGCTTCATCGGGGCGGCCCTGCGCGTGATTCCGCTGGAACCGATTCCGATGGACGACCTGAACCTGCCACCGGTCCTGAAGAAGCTCTCGCTTGAACGGCAGGGTCTGGTGCTGGTGACGGGGCCGACGGGTTCGGGCAAATCGACCACGCTGGCGGCCATGGTGGACTTCATCAACACCACCAAGGATGTCCACATCGTCACGATCGAGGACCCGATCGAGTTTTACTACTCGAACAAGAAGTCGATCGTGACCCAGCGGGAGTTGGGGCTCGACACCACCAACTTCCCCACCGCGCTGAAGTATGCCCTGCGTCAGGACCCCGACGTGATTCTGATCGGGGAAATGCGTGACCAGGAAACCATCCTGGCCGCGATGAAGGCCGCTGAGACGGGCCACCTGGTGCTGTCGACCTTGCACACGACGGACTCCGTCCAGACCATCACCCGCATCATGAATACCTTTCCGCCGGCCGAACGCGAGGCCTTGCGGCACGAACTGTCGGTGGTCTTGCGCGGCTGCATTGCCCAGCGCCTGATCCAGCGCAGCGATGGCCCGGGGCGCGTGGCCTGTCATGAAATCCTGATCGGCACGCCCACCGTCTCCGACCTGATCATGAAAAACGAGATCGGGGCCTGTTACGACATCATCGCCCAGGGGGGCATGGACGGCATGATGTCGATGAACAATGCCATCTTCAACTACTACCAGGACGAGATCATCTCGCTCGACGACGCGCTCAGCTACAGCGACAACCCGAACGAATTGCAGCGCATGATGCGCGGCGCCTTCCACGGCAGCGGCCTGGGCGGCTGAAGGCCTGCGCCAGCGGCTTGAGCCCCTCCCAGGGCGTCGACGAGTGGCCCCCCGCGTTATCCCGACTGCTTGTTGAACTGGCTCTGCAGATAGTTGCCCTGGGTCTTGAGGCTCGAGACGGCCTTTTCCATCGCTTGGAACTGGATGCGCAGCATGCGCTCCCGCGCGACCAGGCGCGTTTCGTTGCGCTTGATGCCGTCATTGAGCAAGCTGTTTTGCCGCCCGATCGACGAAATGCGACTCAGCACCGCCCCTTCCAGGCGCTGGCCGTTGGAGCCGATGCCATTGAAGGCGCTGACGGACGAGCTTTGCTGGTTGGCGAAATTGCGCAGCCGCGTGGCAATGCCGTCTCCCCACGTGGTGCTGGTGCCGCCCCGGTTGAGCAGAACCGCGCTGTTGCCGGCTTGGGTCGCCCCGTCCTCATAGGCGAACAAGCGCCGCACGGCATCCGGTTTGGCGGTCAGGGCAGCCTTGAGCTTGACCTCGTCGATCGTGATCTTGCCATCGCGCTCGACCCGGAAGCCCACGTCCTGATAATTGCGGTAGCCCTCGTTGTCGTGGGCGGCGAATTCTCCGGCTCCCAGGGCGGAGCCCACGGGCTTGGCGACCGTGAGGCCGGTGTCCGGCGTCGGGTAGGTGTAGCCGGTGGCAATCGGGATCTCCGTGAAGGGGGCGCTGAAGATGGTGGACAGTTGAGCGCTGAGCGCCGCGATCGAGGCATCGTTCGACAGGGGCCCGCCTTTTTGGGTGTTGACGTCGTAGGCGGTGTCGGTTTTGAGCTGGGAAATCAGCTCGTTGTACTTGGTGATCATGTCCCGGATCGCCCCGATCGAGGTGCTGGCCTCCTGCACCGCCGTGTTGCTGACGGCGCCGGAGGAGGTTTCGCGCTCGCGAATGTTGAAGCTGCTCTCTCCCTCGGCCAGCGAGAACAGGGTGACGCCCGTCAGCCCCGTGGTGGCGGCCGTGAAGCGGTTGGAACTGCTGGTGCCGGTGCCGGCGGTCGAACTGGTGTTGGTGTAAGTCTGGCTGGTGTTGTCGGGCCGGGTCACGGTAATGCTGGCGTCACGCCCCTGCGTGACGGTGGTCAGGTCCGTGTC
>JAYKJB010000024.1 GCA_035285325.1 Candidatus Sericytochromatia bacterium | reverse complement strand
CCCACGCCCAGCACCGCGGCGCTCGAGACGTCAACCACCTTTTCGCTGCTGCTCGAGGTGCCCGCCGAGGTGGCGGCGCGGAAGCCCATGTTGTAGCTGTCGGCGGCCACGCCGGCGCCCGCTTGGGCCGCCACTTCCACGCTGTAGTTGAAGGCCGCCCCGGTGTTCTTGGCCGTGAGGATCAGCCGGTTGTTGGCCACGCTGGCGGTCATCGGGGCACTGCCCTGAGCGTTGATCCAATCGGCCACCTCTTTGAGGCTCTTGTTATCGCCCCAGCTTACCGCCGGATCTGCACCCAGGTTGATCACGGTGCCGTCGCTCAGATTGGTGAACTTCAGGTAACCCCGGTCGGCCACGAACCCGTCGGTCTGCAGCGGCACCGGGCCGGTGGTGATCGTGTTGGTCTGGGCGCGGCTGTTGACCTTGACGGTGTACTCGCCCCCCACGGCCCCCGCCTCGGTGCCGAAGGTCTTGGCGTTGAGGGTCTGCAGGAGGCCCGCGCCCAGCACGGAGCTGGAGCCGATGTCGACGACCTTTTCCTTGAAAGGCGTCGAGGTGTTGTCGGTCGAGGCGCTGGGTGAGAAACTTGCCAGGTTCTGGACCTTCTTGGCGGCCTCTTCCAGCGCAATGAACTTGGTGCTCAGGCCGCGCAGAGACTCCAGGACCAAATTGTTCTTGGTGATGCGGCTCTGGCTCATGATGATCGGGCGTCGCTCGACCTGCATGAGCTTTTCGATCAGCGCGGTGGTGTCGAGACCCGAGGCCAGGCCAGACAGTCGAAGATCACTCATCGGACATCCCCCTCCACAGGGCAGGCGCTCAACAGACGCGAGGGCCCGCCTCCCCCTTGGTTATCGTCTGAGACACGTCGCCACTTGAGGGGCGGGTCGCTGAATTCAAACCGTGGGGTGATACGGATCACATACCCGCGCATCGCTTCCTGCACCTGGTCTGCGCGACTTCTGGTTCCTGCTGACCCGGGACAGGCGACTCGCCCCGGAGCCCGGGCGGCCAGCGGGAAGCGTCGCAAGGGGGGCGGGCTTGCGTGCTATGCTGAGAGCGTCACCACCGAGGCAGCTGAGGGCCGGACCGGCATGTGGACGGATGTGGATTCACTCGATGCGGACAACATGGGCTGGACGCGGGCCTACGTGTCTGGCCTGAGCGATCGCCTCGCGCGCGAGCAAGCGGTCGAGGCGCCCGATGCCGGCATGGTGGCCTATCTGGAAGCCGAGCTGGCCGCCTATCAGGCCTTGCTCGACCAGGTCACAGGGGGCACGGCGTCGCCATGACCCTGACCTGGCTTCGCGGGGGACTGTTGTCGGGCCTGTCGCTGGCGCTGCTGGCCTGCTACCTGCCGGTCAGCCCGCTGGTGCGCTTCTCGGCTTTCCAGGTGCCCTATTACCGTCACGACGACTTCGCCCGCCCCTTCAGCCAGTGGAAGGCCGGGCGCGCCGTCAGCTGGACGCTCCGCTACAAGGCCACGGCCCACAGCGATTCGGAGCTGGTGATCCCGCACAGCGGACCCGCCAGTTTCGGTTCTCAGATGACCGGCAGTGGCGGGCGCGGCGGCCAGTTCACGCCCACCCGGGCCGAACTGGTGAAGCTGGTGGACGCGCTGCTGGACAGCCGGGTGTTCGAACTCTACGACGGCCATTACGGCGCCTACGACATGGGGGGCGGGCTGATTGGCCCGGAAATGCGCATCGAGGTGGCCGGGATTCTCAAGCACGTGAGCTACGATCGCGATCTGCCGCCTGCGATCAGCTGGGAGGCCGTGGCCCTGACCCAGGCAGCAGGCGCCATCACGGCGCTGGGGCTGAAATACACGACCCGCTCGGCCGCGGGCACGGCGGGCGGCGCGCCCTGAGCGCTCAGGGCAGCCAGTCGAGCCAGGGGCCCCGCCGCAAGGCCAGCTGGCGCGTGCCCCGCACCTGGAACACCACGCCCTGCCGGAAGGCCGCCACCATGAGGCGTTCGGGCGCGTCGCCCAGCGCCTCGACGTACTTGATGCTGACCGTGTCGCCGTTGTAGACCCAGACCTGGCAGCCATCCTGGGCGATCGCCTCGCCGTGCTGGGTGGCGATCGTCACCAGGCGCGCGAACAAGGCCTCGTCCCGGGGAGACGTCGCCTCGGTCGGCAGGTCGGCTGCATCCCGGGGGGCGGTGGCCTCGGTCGGCGGGTCGACTTTCTCCCGGGCGGCGGTGGCCCCGGTCGGCAGGTCAGCGGCCTCCCGGGGGACCCGGACCGCCGCCGTGGCGGCCTTGGTGGCCTTCGAGGCGGCGGGGCGCTGCTCGGACGCGCGAACGGGCTCCTCGGCGTGGGCCGCCTGGGCGGCTTCCCGGGCGCGTTCCTGTTGTTTCTTGCGGCTCTTGGTCACGGCGTGAATTCCCCTGCGGCGTTGGCCTCGGCCTGCCCGTTGTCAAGACGCGGCCATGATCCCAAGCGACCGCCGGCGCGTCAATCTCGACCGTCAGCCCGCCCGCTGACTGGGTTTTTCAGCTGCAGGGGCGCCACGATTTTTGGATTGACCGTCAGATCGGCGTGTGTCATGATGCTCGCCTGCCGTCGAATTTACATAATCATGTAAAATTCGGGTCAAATCTTCGCCGTTTTTACCCGCCAGCGACTTTTCGAGGTGCCCGTGAACCCGCTGACCGCCAGCTTTCAGATGAAGACCCTGGACGACCTGCTTTCGCATTTCGGGCTGGTCGAGCTGCCCTTTCAGTTGAGCGAGGATCCGCGCTGGCAGTACCTGACGCCGCACCTGAAGGCCTGCCTCACGCGCACCATCATGGGCATCGAATCGCGCCAGGGCATGGTCAGCGTGGTCGGGGCCTACGGCGCCGGCAAGTCGATGCTGGTGCGTCGCCTGGTCACCATTCTCTCGGAACACGACCGGTATGACGTGCAGGTCATCAGCAACCCGAGCTACACCGGCCTGCAGTTGCTCAAGCACATCTGCGACCTCTACGGCGTGGCGCGCAAGGGCACCAAGCTCGGCCAGTTCGATGCCTTTGCGGCCTACCTGATGGGCGCTTACCAGGCGGGCCGTCACCCGGTGCTGATCATCGACGAGGCTCAGTTGCTCAGCGACGGCACCCGCGGCAACGGCGGTTTGCCGATTCTCAAGCAGATCAACAATTTCTCGGCCATGGACGAGAAGAGCATCTCGGTCGTGCTGGTGGGCCAGGAGGCCCTGCGCCACAACCTGGCCAAGCACCCTGAAATCGAGAGCCGCATCTTCACCACCTCGACGCTCGATCCGCTCAACCGGGACGAGGTCGCCGAACTGATCGAGTTCCGCCTGCAGGTGGCGGGCTGGGGCGGTGCCCCGCTGTTTGCGCCGGAGGCGCTGGAGGCCCTCTACGTGGCCAGTCGCGGCATTCCGCGCCGGGTCTGCACGCTGGCCTTCAATATGATGCAGGCGGCCTTCGCGGATGGCGCCTTTTTCATCAGCGGTGAGCGCGCCCGCGCCGTCTGCGTGCGCGAGGCCGAGGCCCGCGGGCACGGTCTGGCGGCGGCCACGCCGGCCATCACGCTGGCGCCGGAGGTGGTGGCATGACCGCCACCAGTTCGCTCAAGGCCTTCGACGAGCTGGCCAGCGCCAGGCGCCAGACCAAGGGCACCCCGCTGCCGCAGATTCCGCTCGACCAGATCGGGCCGCTGCCGGGCCAGCCGCGTCAGATCGTGGATGAAGCGGCGCTGGCGGAACTGGCCGAGAGCATCAAGCAACACGGCGTGATCCAGCCGATCATCGTGATTGCCCGCCGGGACGTGGCGGGCGACGACCCGGTGCGTTACCGCCTGGTCTGCGGCGAGCGACGCTGGCGGGCCTGCCGCCTGGCGGGTTTGCCCAGCGTGCCGGCGATCGTGCGCGATTACGGCGAGGACGAGGTCGCCGTGCTGGCGCTGCTGGAAAACCTGCAACGCGCGGACCTCACCCCGCTGGAAGAGGCCGAGTATCTTTACCAGCTGAAACAGAAGTACGGCTGGACGGAGGAAGGGCTGGGCGAGAAGCTCGGCAAGACCCGTGACTACGTCCACATGCGGACGCGCCTGCTGAACCTGGCGCCCGACGTGCTGGCTTGCTGGCGCGAAGCCAAGGATGGCGCCGTGTTCGACGCGCTGACCCCGTCCCACGCGATCCTGGTGAACCAGCTGCCCGAGGCGCCGCTGCGTCAAACGCTGCTGGCCGCGATCCTGCAGGGGGGCGTGACGGTGGCGGAGACCCGCCGTCGCTTGGAGCACGTCAAGCAGGTCGAGGGCGAGGCCGAAGGGGTTGAGTCCTCTCAGCTGCACGAATTCAAGCAGGCCTTGCTGGCCGGCACCCCCAAGGCCGAGGTCTGGGCCGGACTGGGCAAGCACAAGCACAAGCGCGAGCCGCGCGTGGCCCAGGTCTCGCCGTTTCGCGGTCCAGGCCCGGCCCTGGCGCTGGAGGACCTGGCCACCCATGCCCTCTACCTCTCCCTCACGGCGCAAGCCTCTCGCACGGTCCAGCTGGCGGCCCTCGAGGAGGCCCTCAACCAGGATCTCGCCTGGGTGCGCAAGATCGCGCGGGACGGTCTGGCCGGGGCCTGACGCGTTGACGCGGGTTCCTCGGCGCACGTAAGATCGATGCTTCCGTCTCCCGGTTCCGAGGTTGTTCATGTCGTCGCTCTCTCTGGCTCATCCCACCACCGCCGACGATTGGGCCAAGCTGCTGGCCTTCAGCCAGCTGATCCGGCCGGAAGGAGAGACCGTTTCCGCCGTGCATGGCTACCGGGAGCGTCCGGGGCTGTCGGAGACGGACCACGCCATGCTGCTGGACGAGGCCGGTGAGATTCAGGCCACCGCTTCGCTGCTGCCCCACTTCCATTACTTCGGGGAGGCCGAACTGGAGGTGGGCGAACTCGCCATGGTGGGGACCCACCCGGAGCGTCGCCTGCAAGGGCATGCGCGCCACCTGATCTCCCACTGGCTCCAGACCGCCCGCACCCGGGACTACGCCTACGTGTACGTGTACGGCGTGCCGCGCCTGTACGATGAGTTCGGCTTTGCCTACGCGGCCCCGGCGCACCATTTCCCGGCCTTGCAGATGGCCCGCGAGGTGCTGGAACCGGTGCTCTCGCCCTACCGCGTGCGGCCGCTGATACAGGGTGATATCCCCCTGCTCGAAGACTTGTACGATCGGGGCAATTGCGGCACGCTCATGGCTGAGGTGCGTACGCACGAGTACTGGATGTACCGCCTGGCCCGCACCCACCGTGGGGGCTTTGGCTGGTGGGTGGCGGTGGATGCCGACAATCATCCCCATGGCTACGTCTGGGCGGATCTGGAACGCGGCCGCCTGCGCGAGGTCGTGGCGGCCGATGACGAGGCCTGTCGCGCCATCTTGCAGTGGATGCGCTGGGAACTGACCGAACGCAAGCTGCCGGCGCTGACGGCCCAGGTGCCGCTCGACCAGCGCTTTGCGCAATATGCCTACCGCTCAGGCGCCATGGTGGCCAACCCGCATGCCCTCTTTCCGGGGAACTGGGCCACCATGGTGCACGTGCTGCGCCTGTTTCCGCTGATCTCAGGCCTGAAACCGGTGTTCGAGCGGCGTCTGTCTGATTCGTCGTACCGCCGGGACAACTTCGACGTGACCTTCGTGATGGGCGAGGAGGCCGTCAATCTGCGCTGGGTCAGTGGCCGCGTGCAGGTCGGGCCGGGCTATGTGGGCCACCAGATCCGCTTGCCGGCCAACGTGTGGACGCCCCTGCTGACGGGCTACCGCACCATCGACGACTTCCCGCACGTCGACCTCTCGGAGCCGGAGCGCCATTTGTTGCGGGCCATGTTCCGGGCCGGGCATCCCTACGTGTGGGATCTGGAACACAGCGACGCCCTGTAGCACGGCCGCGCCGCCGGTTCGTTCTCCGTCGCCTGCCGCTGTCAGACGCTCTTGACCTCGGCTTCGTAGACCGAGACCCGGTTGCGGCCCTCGCGTTTCGAGACATACAGGGCCTGGTCGGCCCGTTCGAACAGTTCGGTGGCCGTCTCGGCCATGGCGGGGAAGGTGGCGACGCCGACGGACACCGTGACGCGCAGCGGGCTGCCATCCGGACCAGGCAAGGTGGCCAGTTCGATCTGCCGGCGGATGCGCTCCGCTGAGACGATCGCGCCGGCCGTGTCGGTTTCGGGCAGCAGGATCACCATCTCCTCGCCGCCGTAGCGGCAAGGCACATCGAGTCCCACCCGCACGGCCTCCCGCACCGTCTTGGCGACCAGGCGCAGCACGGCATCACCGGTCTGATGGCCGTGGCTGTCGTTGAATTTCTTGAAATGGTCGATGTCCAGCACCAGCAGGGAGAAGCGTCCCCCGAAGCGACGGGTGCGCCGGATCTCTTCATCGGTGCGGCGCAGGAACAGCGAGCGCACGTACAGGCCTGTCAGGTGGTCGACGGTGGCCTCGCGGTAATGGCGGGCATTCTGGACGGCCAGCGCCGCGGTGTTGGCGATCGCCTGCAGCACCTGCACTTCCTTCTCCAGGGCCGCCTTGCCGCGCGAGCGCGAGTCGATGTAGAGCACGCCCGTCAGGCCCGAGTCTGCCAGCAGGGGGACGGCGACGGCCGAGGCGATCTTGAGGTTCAGGACCGACATCTTGGTGGCAAATTCCGCATCCAGCCCGGTGTCCACCACGTGAACGGGGGCCAGGGTGTCGACCACCTTCTGACAGATGGTATCGCTGCGTTCGCGCCCGGCTTGCTGCGGCAGAGGCCCGTCCTGGTCGCGTCCGGCGCCGAAGATCAGCTGCTCCTCTTCCCACAGGAAAATCAAGGAGCGCTCGGCCTTGATCACCTCCAGCGTGACCTGGGTGATGATGTCGAGCACCTTTTCCAGTTCCAGCGTGCGGGAGACCGAGCGCGAGAGCTTGTTCAGCTGGTCGAGTTGCAGCACGTTGTCCATTTGCTGCTTCATCAGGCGGGCGTTGGCGAGGGCCACGCCGGTCAGGCCCGCCAGCACCTGCACGATTTCCAGGTCTCCCTGGGTGAACTGGTCCGAGAGCCCCTGACGGTCCACGTAGATGGCGCCGATCGTCTCGTTCTGGTCCTTGAGCGGCACGGCAATGATGGTTTGCAGGTTCATCCCCATGATCGAAGCCTGCTGCGCAAAGCGAGGGTCCGAGAGCGCGTCGAGCACGCAGACGGTTTCGCCGGTTTCCAGCACCGAGCGGGCGATCGAGCGGCTGTACTGTTCGGCGCCCCCGTCGTCGTCGCGGAAGTCCGGGGCGGTGGCGTAGCGCTGGGTGAGGACCGCCGGGCCTTCTCGCAGCAGGAACATGCCGCGTTCGGCCGAGGTGATCTCGATGATCAGGGCGAGGGCCCGATCGACGACCGTATCGACCTGCAAGGAGGCGTTGACGACCCGCGCGAACGACACCACCTGTTCGAGACGTCTTGCCGTGCGGTCCTGACTGAACCCGAAGGAGTGAGCTGCTCCCACTTGGAACGCCGCGAGCCCCTGCGAGAGTCGCCCGGCCAGTTCGACCAACCCCTCCAGCGTGGTGGGCGGCGTGGCGCCCCAATCGTTCGGCACAGGCAGGCTGCGCTGGCCCTGGGCCTTGGCGACAATCTCAGCCCGGCCGTAAGCCTGCAGATAGGCCTCGGCTTCGTCACCCAGGGCGGCCGCCATGGCCTGAATCAGTTCCTGGGCGCGCGACAGATGGGTGGTGCGTTGATTTGGGGGCGCGCATTCGGCCCAGACGTGCAGGGCCAGGGGCAGCAGATGACGTTGCTGGGTGGTTTCCAGCAATCGCACCGCCAGTTCGGCCGCCTTGCCGCCCACGTCTCCGCCCTCCAGCCGCGCCGACAGCAGGTACAGCAGGCCGGCGTCGCGAGGCGCGCCCACCTCCTCGCTGGCCGTGCGCGCCGCGTGCAGAGCCTGGAAGGCCCCGCCCTCGTCGCCGAGCCGGCAGGCGGCCTCGCCGCGCAGGCGCAGGGCCCGCAGACGCACGGCGGCGTTCGGCGCAAGCAACAAGGGCTCGAGCAAGGCCATGGCCTCCGCCGGGCGGCCCGTCTGCAGGGCCACCTCGCCCCGGATCAGCTGGGCGCGCTGGGTGAATTCGGGGGCGCCGGAGGCCTCCCCGAAGGTGGCCATCGCCGCCGCCTTCTCCTCGGCCAAGTTGAACTGCCCCAGCAAGCAGCGCAGCGGCGCTTCAATCTGGTGGATCAGCGCGCGCAGCAGCTTGTGATTGATGCTGTCGGCCACTTCGACGGCCTCACCCAAGCGCGCCAACCCTTCGCGGGTGCGCCCCAGGTGGCCGGCCGCCGAGCCCGCCAGGGCGATCGCCGCGGCCATCGGGAACTTGCGGTTCACGCGGCGGGCCTCGGCTTCGACGGCCGTGGCCAGCGTTTCAGCTTCGCTGAAGAAGCCTTGCTCTTCGGCCACGATGGCCAGATTGAGGCGGGAAAACAGCGCTTCACCCGAATTTCCGGTGTTCTCGTGCAATTCCGCCGCGCGGGCGAAGGACATCTTGGCGCCGAGCAGCTGGCCGAGGGCCAGTTGCAGGTTGCCCAGGCCCGATGAGGTGAAGGACTCCAGGACCGGATCGGCCAGCTGGTGGGCGATCGCCTGGGCTTCCTCCAGGCAGCGCAGCCCTTCCTGCAAGCGGCTTTCTTCGCCCTGAAAGGTTTCGCCGACCTCAGCGAGCACGCGTGCCCGTTCCGCCGGCAGGGCATGGGTGCGGGCCAAGGCGAGCGCCTCCAGACCGTTTCGATAGGCGCCATCCATGTCACCCGCGAAAAAACACAGGCGTCCCAGGGCGCGCAGGGAACGGCACAGCTCCAGTGGGGCCTGGTCCTTCGCGACCTCGGTGGCGCGTTCAAAGGCGGCCCTGGCCGCCTCATACCGGCTTGCCAGCTGGTGGATCTTGCCCAGGCCGTTCAGCGAGCG
>JAYKJB010000023.1 GCA_035285325.1 Candidatus Sericytochromatia bacterium | reverse complement strand
GGTCGCATGCCCGATGCCGAGGCCTATCTCAAGAAAGGTCTCGAGGCCGCGCCAGGGGACCAGGAAATCAGCCTGTCGCTGGCTGCGCTGTACCAGACGTCGGGGCGCTTCGAAGAGGCCAAGACCTTGTACACGCAGCTGGGCGAGCGTTTTCCCGGTGACTCCCGGATCGTTTACAATCGCGCCTTGATGGCATTGAAAATGCAGCAGTTTGCCGAGGCCGTGACGCTGTTCGAGAAGTACCTCGACATGCCGGGGGCCTATCAGAAACGTGGTTCCGTGGCGCGCACCGTCGAGCAGCTGCGCCAGCAACTTCAAATGCCGCCCCCCAAGTGGGCCAAGAAATAACCCTTCCCGGAGGAATTGAACGACCATGGCGGATACCCTGGCGCGCTGGTTGGACCGGCTGACCTATCTCACCTTGCCCCTGTGGGTGCTGGGTACCATTTTCTGGATGCCTCGCTTCCTGGACGACCCGTTCAAGATCGGGGCGGAAACGTTTGCCGTGGCGATGGCCTGGGTCGTGGCGGCCGTTGGCCTGGGAGCGGAGACCCTGCGAGGGGGAACCCCCGGGGCGGCCGCCTGGGGCCTGTGGCCCTGGCGAGTGGCGGCTGCCTTTGTCGTCTGGGTGGCCCTCAGCACCCTCTGGGCCCCTCACCCAGCCTTGCACGCTCGCTTTGCGCTGACGGTGCTCGCCTACGTGTTTGCGGCTCAGGCCGTCTGGGACTGGATCAAGCACGCGCCGCGCGAACGGGTGGGCTACACGGTCGGCGTGATTGCGGCCCTGGTCTCGATTGAAAGTGTGCTCGGCCTCATGCAGCAGGCCAAATACCCCTTTGTGGAAGTGTTTCGCGGCAAGGTGCCGGTTGGTGGCGTGCTGGAAGGGGCCGTGCTGGCCCTCGGGGCGCCCAGTGGCGTGGCCACGCCGATGGGCTCGCTCGGCAACCAGAATTACCTGGCCGAGTTGCTCGCGCTGTGCGTGCCGGTCGTGCTCGGCTTTGCCATCTCCGCCCGCCAGCGCTTCTGGCAGGGCGTGGGCGTGCTGGTGGCGCTGGTCGGCTTCGTCGTGATGGTGGCCTGCGGCACCCGCGCCGCAGCGCTTGGCCTGAGCGTCGGGGCGGTGGTCTCGCTGGTGTACTTCGGCGGATTCCGGGAAGGCTTCACCCGCGTGCGGGAAGCGGGCCCGAAGCTGTGGGCCCTGCTGGCCGTCGTGGCCGTGGGCACCTTGTTTACGGCAGCGAAGTTGGGCGGCGCCTTCTTCGACAAGGTGCACCGCCTGGTGGCCGGCAATGACGGCAACATTCTTTCCCGTCTCGGCAACTGGGACGTGGGCGTGAAGATGCTCTGGGAACGCCCCTTGCAGGGACACGGGCTCGGAGGCTGGAAGGTCGACTCGGTGGTGCATATGCTGAAGCAGCACCCGGAAGGTCTCAGCATCAATCTGGCGGGTGCGCGCTTTCACCAGATGCACTCGGACCCGCTCCAGCTGTTCGTCGAGCTGGGCTTTATCGGTGGCGGCCTGATGGTGTTGGGCATGGCGCTGTGGGCGCATCGCCTGCGGGGGGACGCCTCTTGGACCTTGCCTCAAAAGATCGGCCTGGTCTGTGGCATGGTGGCGCTGACGGTCTCGAGTGCGTTCGGCTTTCCCTTCCACGTGGCCCAGACGGCCCTGGCTGCGGTGGTGGTCGTGGCGGTGGGGTTGGTCTGCCTGACCCCCTCTGCGACGGGGCCTGCCCCTTCCCCGCTGCCACTGGGGGCCAGGCTCCCGGTTGGGCTGGCCGTGTTCGGCCTGGTGGCGGGGCTGGGCTTCCTGTCGTTTCAGCGCGGCATGGGCCCGGTGAGTGCCGCCAGCGAATACCATTACCTGGCGGAGCACGTTCAGAAGGAGGGCCAGCGGGCGGCGGGCATTGAGGTTTTGTTCGGCGCGGCCGTTCGTCACGACCCCTTCAAGCCGCAGCACGTCTTCGGGCAGATGGGCGTGCTGGCCAAGAAAGGCGACTACGCCGGCGCCGTCAAGGTATACGAGGCCCACGCCAACGAGGGCCTGGGCAGCGACTCGATGCTGATCTACGGAAAGTCGCTCTCGGAACTGGGACGCACGGAGGAGGCCAAAAAGGTGCTCCATGAGGTGCTCTTGTCGTACCCGCCGGAGATGCGTAACCATGCGCTGGCGGCGCGTTACCTGGCGGCCATCGGCGGGACGAATCCGCGTCAGGCCGAGTTCGATGCCTGGGTCAAGTCGCAGGCGGGCCAACCCGCGCAACCCTGACGTGGGCTGCTTGCATATGAGTTCTCTGGGGGCCGACGCCTGCGCGTCGGCCTCTTCATTCAGGGGCATTCCCCTCGGAAACGACGATGATAGACCCCACCAAGCGCGCCGGCGTCCGGTTTGCTGGCCGCTCAGACGTCGTCCGGTGGTACAATGAGCCGACGCCGCCATAGACCAACCGGCAGAGTCACGCGACTTAAAATCGCGCCAGTATGGGTTCGAATCCCATTGGCGGCATCAGCGGGAGCTACAGGGCGTAGCTTCCGCTTTCGTTCTGGTAGGTCCAGGCGCCCAGACCGGCAGGGTAGACCTCACCGGCCGCCCCTGCGGCCCGCCGCAGGCTGCCCTTGAGCAGGCCGTGCTGGTTGTACTCGCCCGCAAAGTGAAGCGTGACACCGTTGGCCATGCCCTTCAAGACAAACTCACTCAGGTCGAGGAACTGGTCCCCGCGCCATTTGGCGTTCAGTGCCTCGAAGGCGATGCCATCCAGGGCTCCGACCTGGCTGATGCCTCCGAGCCCGGAGGTGACGATGGCCTGCCCGGTCGTTCCCAGCGGGCCGACCAGGGTGGTGGCCAGTTGGCCGCCGGTGGGCAGGGTCTGATCGATTTCGAGGCGCAAGCGATTCATGTCCGCCGGGAAGGTGGTCTGGAGGCCACTGCTGAAGTTCACCTCATCCACCACATCGAAGCCGATCGCCCGATTCTGCCCGTCATCGAGCACCACGCGCAGGGTGCGCCAGTTCTCGTCCTGATGGCGCCAGCCACCGGCAAAGAAGCTCCAGCCGGCCACCTGCAACAGGCGGTAAGAGGCTGGCGTCCGCTTCTTGCGGCTGTCGCGGATCGCGGCGATCAGCGGCGCGGCTTCTCGCCAGGCGCCGGAGAGCGCATCGGCCGAGGCGATGCCGAGGCGGGCCAGCTCGCGCAAGACCGCGTCCGGCTGGCCCCGCTGGGGCGACAGGCTGCTATCAGCCTGGCCCGACTCCCGCAAGGGAAGGCGCTTCTGGGTGGGAGCCCCCTGACAGGCGGCCAGGCCTGACAGCAACATGGCGGTAGTCAGCACTTGCGCGGCGCGTTGGCACAATTGGTTTCGCAAACAGTTCACCTTTCGCACGTGGGGGCGTTACAATGGGCCCGCCCGCGACGATGATACCCCAGCCCCGGGCCGGGCGTCGCGTGCTATTGTCACTGCCTGGGCGGCGCTGCTGCCGCTACGCTGACGTTGTCGACCCTGCGTCAAGGAAGATGGCACCTTGAAGACCCTGCGAAACCTTCTGGTCGCACTCTCGGTGATGGCGATCGCCGCCCCGGTGGCCGAGGCCTCCAACATGTTGCCGGGGGTCGGTCCCGTGCTGGTGGCGCCTGACCAGGCCTTCACCACCTTGACCCTGCCGGGGCGAGCCGGCAGCCCTTATCGGGTAGCCTGGGCCAGTCAGCCCTATCGCCTGGTGGTGGACGTCCAGGGTTTTTGGCTGGCAGCCCCGGAAAGCAGCCTGTACATCGGCCAGGGGCTGGTGACCCAGATCCGCGCCAGCCGCTTGCATTCAGGCATCTCGCGCCTGATCTTCGAACTGCGGGGACCCGCTGACATGCGGGCTGAGAACCGCGGCCCGGATCTCACCCTGGTGGTGATGCCTCGCGGACGAGGGCTGGCGCCGGCCGCGCCGCCCCTCAGCTATGCGCCCTCGCCGGCGTACGTGCCCCCGCCAGTCGAATATCAGGCTCCGCCTGCCATGTACCAGGCGCCGCTGGCCGTGCCCACGCCGCGTCCGCTGCCGCCCTACCCCGGCTATGCCCTGCCCTACGCCGCCTATCCGGCCGGTCCGCCCGTGACGCCGGCGCCCGTGATGCCACCGATGGGCTGGCCGGTCACGCCGCCGCAGATGGCCCCCGCTCCCCCGCAGGCACCGCCGATGGCGCCGCCCGCCCAGGTCTGGACCGCGCCGTCGCCGATCCCGGCACCGCCAGCTGCCATGCCCCAGGCACCCCGGATGTCTCCGCCGCCTGCTCCCGTCGCGCCCGTGGGGCCCGAGGAGGATCTTTACGCGGGCCTGGGCCCCTCGCCCACGCCTCATCCCATGCTGGGAAATCACGTCTGGCTGGGGGGCGGCCTGCTGCTGGCCGTCGATGAGACCTACACCAAGGGGCGCTCCAGTTCCTTCGCGAATGGGGTGCCGGCGCTGGAGTTCGCGGCGGACCCGTTGTTCCATCCGAATGTGGGTCTCTCCGTGGCGGCGCGGATGCAGGGATACAGCATCAAGGACCAGAGTCTGACGGCCGTGTCACGCACCTACACGCGGGACGAGCAGGAGGTGGCACTGGGCGTTCGCGGGCGGTTCGACCTGATGCCCGGTTTCGAGGTGTTTGCGCAACCTCAGGCGATGGTGCGTAACGTGGGCGTCGCCACGCAATTGAAAGTTGGCAACGACGACGTGACGAACCCGCTGGAGGGCGAGTTTCTCTCAGCCTCGCACACCGGCTTCGGCGGCGGCCTCGGCCTCGGGGCGGGCTACCGGGTAGTGGACTGGTTCTCGCTGGTGGCAGGGGGTGAATTCAACTTCCTTGCGGGCGGATCTGGCCCCACCGCGCCTATCTATCCGCTCATGAACTACCGCGTGGGCCTCGATACGCGCTTTTATTTCGGGCCCATCGCGGCCGCTCTGGGGTACAAGTTTTCCGGATATTCCGGTGACAACGGAAGCTACAGCTATTCCTGGCACGGGCCCGCTCTCAATCTGGGGTTTGCTTACTGATGCTGAACCTGTGGAGGCCGCAAGGCCATTTGCAACGTGCGGTGCTGCCCTGGGCGCTGCTCTGTGCCCTGAGCGGCTGTTCCGCGATCGGGCCGACAGGCACCAACACATTCAAATTTCCCTACCCGACCAAGGAGGAGAACGGGAAGATCGTCTTGACCTTCCCGGCCCCCGAGGACGCCAAGAAGGCCACCTTTGTGGTGCGCAACAAGCCCGACACGGAAGATTTGCAGTTCAAGGACCCCATTCCGGATGAGAACCCGGACGCCAGCGGTCCTTTCCCACTTTGCGACAGTGATGAGACGGGGGTCTTTTGCGTGGAACTCGACCCCAAGGACCTGCCGGCCAACATCTATCTGGTGGACGTGTTCATCGATGATGAAGAGGAAAAGTCGGCCGGGACGGTGGCCTTCGTGACGGATGGTCCGGCCGAGGATGAGACCGCTTCCGGTGCTTCCTGACCCGTGTCGCGGCGTTGGTTGACGCCCGCGGCGCGGGAGGCCGTGCTGGCGGAACTGAGGCGGCGCCAGGGCGGTCGAGGCACGGCCCTGAACCATCGCAATCCCTTCGAGCTGCTGATTGCGGTTTTGCTGTCCGCGCAGACGACCGACAAGGTGGTCAACCTTGTCACGGGGCCGCTGTTCGAGGCCTTTCCCACGCCGACCGCCCTGGCGGCGCTCACGCCGGAGACGCTGCAGCCCTGGATTGCCAGGATTGGCCTGGCGCCCACCAAAGCCCGTCACGTCGTCGAGACCTGTCGCCTGCTGCTGGCGCGGCACGACGGAGAAGTGCCGCGCGACCGGGAGGCCCTGATGGCCTTGCCCGGCGTGGGGCGCAAGACCGCCAATGTGGTGCTGAGCAATGCCTTCGGCATCCCGGCGATTCCGGTGGACACCCATGTCTTTCGCGTGGCCAACCGCCTGGGGCTGGCGGATGCCGACAGCGTGGACGCGACCGAGGCGGACCTGATGAAGACGGTGCCGCGTGCCGACTGGGCCGAGGCTCATCACTGGCTGATCTGGCACGGACGGGAGGTCTGCAAGGCCGTTCGACCGCTGTGTGAGGACTGCCCCTTGCAGGCGTGGTGTCGGTTCCACACCGGCACGGGGCGCTGGCGCCCGGCGCGAGGCGTCGGGGCAGAGGCCCCCTCAGACCGAGGCGTGTCCGATGCGCATTGACGCCCTCGCCGTCACGAGCTTGCTTGGTCTGGCCGGCATCCAGGCAGCCTTGCCCCCGGCCGTGGCGCAGACCTCACCGGAGGCGCTCAGCGTGCGCTTCGATGCGCGCCAGGGCATTCTCTGGCTCCGTTTGCCGGCAGGGGTGGAACCGCACATGCGCGAGCTCGCCGGGCCGCCCCGCCTGGTGCTCGAGTGGCGGGGTACGCCTGAGGTGGGCTCTCGCGTGGAATCCTATGCCGAGGGACTGGCCAGCGGCCTGGCGATCGAGACCACCGGATTGGCCACGCGGGCCACGCTCACCTTGCGCGAGGCGACGGGGGGGCGCCTGAAGGTCGATGTGCTGCCACAGGGCTGGCGCATCATCCTGGATCCACGCTGGATGGTTCGCCATGCCGACCACCCCGCCTATGCCCCACGCGTTCCGCTGGGCCGCACGACGCCTCCACCGGTCGCCGCGGCCGTGCCGGAGCGGTTTCGCCGCCAAGCCTTGACCTGGCCGCTCGTGCCGCTGGCCCCCGGGCACGAGCGCGAGCCCGACAACCCCCGCGCGCTGCGGACACCGCCCCCCCTGGACGGCCCGCCCCCTCCGCCGGAGCCCACCCCGCTGCCGGTCTCGCGCCAGCTGCGATCGCCCCCGCCCGACATGTACGGCTACCCGCAGGCCGACCCCCCCGTTCGCCGGCGGGCCTCACGCGTGCGCGTGCCCCGTCCCTCGCCCACCCCCTTGCCGGTCTTCGCTTCGCGCCTGCTGGTGGGGCCGGACGTGCTGGTGGGCTATCAGGAGACCTATCCGATCGGGCGTTCCCAAACCCGCGTGCCGGTGGCCCTGGGGGGCAGCCTGCTGTGGGAACACCTGCTCGGCGACACGGTCGGGCTGAGCCTCGGGGCGCGCACCTGGGGCACCGTGATCGATGACGCGCGCGTCGGCCGGGAGTTCTCGGTGCGCCACCAGCGTGACGAGAGCGAGCTGGTGGCCGGCCTGCGTGGCCGCTGGGTGTTGTGGCCGGGTATCGAGGGTTTGCTGCAGACAGCGCTCGTCACGCGAGCGACCAATGCCCTGACGCGCCAGGCCCGGGTGACGGGCGGGCGCGGCGATGCGCCGATCGTGGTCGATACCACCGATTACATGTCCAGCAACTGGCTGGCCTTTGGGGGCGAACTGCGGGCGGGGCTGGGCTGGCGCGTCTGGGGCCCTTTGGCCTGGACCGCCTGGGGTGATTACCGCATCCTGCCGAGTGGCCAGCTGCTGACGCCCGGGGTGCCTTCCTTCTTCCCCCTGGTGGGGCTGCGCGGCGGCAGCGAACTGCGGCTGGACTGGCAGGCCTGGGCGCTCGCTGCCGGTGGGGCGTACGCTTTGGACGGGACGGTCGGCCAATCGCCCGCGCGCACCCTGACCCAGGCCAGCACCACCTTTTATCTGCGCGGGGGCTGGCGTTACTGAGCACGCTGGCGGGCTGGTTTCGCTCAGGCCCGCAGGCAGCGACGGGCCAGCTCGCGCATGGTGATCAGGATGCCGGTTGGGCGGCCGTGCGGACACGTGAGCGGGTGCCGGGTCTCGCGCAGGTGGGCGACGATCGTCTCCATCTGCTCCTGGCTGAGCGGGTCGCCGGCGCGGACAGCGGCGTGACAGGCGATCGTGCGGCGCAGGGGGTCGTCGTCGGCTTGCCGCGTCACCACACCGACCCGTTCGGCCCGCGAGAGCAGTTCCCGCAGCGTCGACTCGGCTTCCTCCTCCGCCAGCAGGGCCGGGATGGCCCGCAAAATCCAGCGATCGCCGCCGAAAGCCTCGAACTCGAAGCCCAGTTCCGCCAGGCGTGGAGCGAACTCTTCAGCGGCCCCGGCCTCGCTGGCTGACAGCGACAGCGTGCGGGGTAGCAGCAATCCCTGAGACACCACCCGCGCGGGTGCCAGCTGCTCGTAGAGCCAGCGTTCATGAGAATTGTGCTGGTCGAGCAGAAACAGCCCGTCCGGGTGCTCGCAGACAATGTAAGTGCGTTGCAACTGGAACAGCACGCGCAGGCCGGCCAGCTCGTGGGGCAAGCCCGGCTGGGCCTCAGGCGTCGCCTCGTCCGGCAGCAGGGGCGGCTGCCAGGGGGAGGGGGCCAGGGGCGTCTCGCGCGCGTAAAGCGCCAGCGCCGCGCTGGAGGCGGCCTCGGACAAGCGAGGGCGTCCGGGCGGAGGGGCAGTCGCGTGGTCGCTTGAAGCGAAGGGCGGCTGGGCCGAGGCTTCCCAGGAAGACCACGCGCCAGCTGGCGGCTGGGCTGGCGGTGCTTCCTCCGGCTGAAAGTCTTCCTCGCGCCAGTGCTGGGCGAAGGCCATGCGAATGGCATCGACCAGGGTCAGGAAGACGCGCTGGGACTGGCCCAGGCGGATTTCCTTCTTGGCCGGGTGGACATTGACGTCGACGGCCGCCGGGTCAACCTCCAAGAACAGCGCGAAGACGGGATGCCGGCCGGCGGGAATCTGCCCGGCATAAGCTTCCTCGACCGCCTTGGCCAGCAGGGGGTGACGCACCCAGCGCTGGTTGATGAAGAAGAACTGGCGCGCGCGATCGCCGCGCACGTGGTCCGGCCGCGCGACCAGCCCCCAGACCCGGCCGCCGGGCCCGGTGTGCTCGACCGGCAGCAGCGAGGCGGTGGTCTCGTCCCCGTACAGGGCGGCGAAGGCGGCCTGCAGCGAGCCCGCGCCGAGGGTCGAGAGGGCTTCCTTGCCGTTGATGGTCAGGCGAAAGCCCACCGCTGGGTGGCACAGGGCCAGTCCGAGCACCACATCGTGGATGTGGCCTTGCTCGGTGGCGGCCGCCCGCAGGAATTTGAGGCGTGCCGGCGTGTTGTAGAACAGGTCGCTGACCGTGATCGCCGTGCCTTCCTGGCAGCCGGCCGGTTTGATCGCAGGCGTGCTGCCGCCTTCGATCTGCACGCGCGTGCCCCGTTCGCTGCCACGCAGGCGCGTCAGGCACTCCACCCGGGCAATCGAGGCGATCGAGGCCAGCGCCTCGCCCCGAAAGCCCATCGTGCGCAGGGCGAACAGCTGGTCGGCCTGAGTGAGCTTGCTGGTGGCGAAGCGCTCGAAGGCTGCGGCCGCGTCGGCCTCGTCCATGCCCTCGCCGTCATCCACGATGCGCAGACGACGCCCGCCTTCTTGCACCTCGATCTGGATGCGGCGTGCGCCGGCGTCGAGGGCATTTTCCACCAGTTCCTTGACCACCGAACTCGGTCGTTCGATGACTTCACCGGCGGCGATCTGATTCGCTACGTGCAGGGGAAGGGCCTGGATTTTTCCCATGCCCTCAGCGTACCACGTGCCTTTACCGGCCTGGCGTGGTGGGCGAGCGGCCGCTGGGGCTATCCGCCCAGCCCCAACGGTTCGAGCCATCGGCCTGCAAACCCTGATGGCAGCGGGGGTGAACGCGTCGGAGGAGGCCTGGGAATGTCGACGGAGCCAGCCTGGCACGCGCTGCCAGCCGCGGAGGTGGAACGCCTCTGGGGGGGAGATGGCCGCGGCCTGAGCCCCCACGAGGTGCAGGCGCGCAGACAGGAACACGGGGCCAACCGCCTGCCCGCCCCGCCGCGTCGCCGTCTCTGGCGACGCGCCCTGGCGCAATTCAACAATCCCTTGATCCACGTCTTGCTGGCGGCCGCGGCCGTGTCGGCCTGCCTGGGGCACGCGGTGGATGCCCTCGTGATCGGGGCGGTGCTGCTGCTGAATGCGCTGGTCGGTCTGATCCAGGAGGGGCGGGCAGAACAGGCCCTCGAGGCGATTCGACGCCTGATCGACCCGCAGGCGGCCGTGATCAGACAGGGGCAGCGCTGCCTGGTGCCGGCCGAGGAACTGGTTCCGGGCGACCGGGTGCTGCTGGCCGCGGGGGATCGCGTGCCTGCGGATTTGCGCCTGCTGGCCTGTCATCAGCTGCGCATCGATGAGTCGTTGCTGACGGGCGAATCGCTGACGGTGGCCAAGCACGTGGAGGCGGTGGCGCTGCAGGCCCCGCTGGCGGAGCGTCGCTGTCTCGCCTACTCCGGGACCATGGTGGCCGCGGGCAGCGGGACCGGCCTGGTGGTGGCCACGGGGGAGCGCACCGAGCTGGGGCGGATCGGACGGTTGCTGGGCAGCGTGGTGAGTTTGCAGACGCCGCTCACGCGCCAGATGGAGGGCTTTGCCACCCAGGTGACGACGGCGATCCTGATGGCGTCCCTGGGCTTGTTCGGGTTGGCGGTGTGGGGCCGGGGTTACGCCTGGGACGAGGCCTTCATGGTGGTGGTGGGACTCGCGGTGGCGGCGATTCCGGAAGGCCTGCCGGCGGTCGTGACGATCACGATGGCGGTGGGCGTCCAGCGCATGGCCCAGCGCCGGGCGATCATCCGACACCTGCCGGCGGTCGAGGCCCTGGGGGCCGTTTCGGTGATCTGCGCGGACAAGACCGGCACGCTGACGTGCAACGAGATGATGGTCCAGGCGGCCGAGCTCTCGACGGGCCACGTCGAGATCGGGGGGGCGGGCTACGAACCGGTGGGAAGCGTGCGTTTCGAGCAAGCGAGTCATGACGCCCGAATCAGCTTGCACCGGCTGGCCCTGGCGGCGGCCCTGTGCAACGATGCCGAGTTGCAGCAGCGGCACGGCAGCTGGTGTGCGCAGGGCGATCCGCTCGAGGCCGCCTTGCTGGTGCTGGCGGCCAAGGTCGGGCTGGACGTGGCGGCGCTGCGTCAGGCCTGGCCCCGCCTGGCCGAAATTCCCTTTGATGGCCAGCGGCGGGACATGACCACCCTTCATCGCAGGCCGGAGGGCCAGGAATGGATCCTGGTGAAGGGGGCACCGGAACGGGTGTTCAGCCTGGTGGCACACGAGGCACACGGCGCGGGCCAGCGCCTGTTCGACCTGGTGGCCTGGACCCGTCGCACCCATCGCCTGGCCTCGCAGGGGCTGCGTGTGCTGGCGGTGGCCAGCGGGGAGCGGGACGAGGCTTCCCTGGGGGCCCTGGAACGGCCCTCCGGTCTGACCCTGCTGGGCCTGGTCGGGCTGATCGATCCGCCGCGCACCGGGGCCCGTCTGGCCATCGCAGGCTGCCGCAGGGCCGGCATCCAGGTCAAGATGATCACGGGAGACCATGCCGTGACGGCCGAGGCGATCGCCCGCCAGCTCGGCCTCTCGGAGCATCCTCGCGTGGTCGAGGGGCAGCAGCTCGACGCCCGTGAGGAGACGGACCTGGCGGAACTGGCCCGCACCAGCGAGGTCTTCGCTCGCACCACGCCGGAGCACAAGCTGCGCCTGGTGCAGGCCTTGCAGTCGACGGGGGCCATCGTCGCCATGACGGGGGACGGGGTCAATGATGCGCCCGCGCTCAAACGGGCCGACGTGGGCGTGGCCATGGGGGCGCGCGGCACGGAGGTGGCCAAGCAGGCGGCCCACGTGGTGCTGGCGGATGACAACTTTGCCACGATCGTGGCGGCCGTGCAGGAAGGCCGAACGGTGTACGACAACATCACCAAGGTGATCGCCTGGACCTTGCCGGCCAACGGCGGAGAGGCTTTTGCCATCATCGGTGCGCTGCTGGTCGGCTTGCCGCTGCCGGTCACGCCGCTGCAGATCCTCTGGATCAACCTGATCACGGCCGTGGCGCTGGGCCTCACGCTGGCCTTCGAGCCTCCTGCCGGCGAGACGATGTCACGGCCGCCCCGCTTGCCGGGCGCTCCCCTGCTGACGCCGCGGCTCGGACGCCAGACGCTGCTGCTGTGCGGGCTGTTCTCTGTGGGGGTGTTTGCCGTCTACCTGTGGGAAATCTCCCGCGGACACGACCTCAGCTGGGCGCGCACGGCGGTGGTCCATGCCCTGGTCTGGATGGAGATCGGCTTCCTGCTGAGCGTTCGTCTGAGCCCCCGGCAACCCCTGCGTCCCGCTGATCTGCTGGCGACACCGGTGGTGCGTTGCGGGGTGCTGGGGGTGCTGCTCTGCCAGCTGGCGTTCCTGTACCTGCCGCTGTTCCAGCAAGCCTTCGCGACGCGGCCGCTTGGCGCGCAGGACTGGCTGGTGTGCTGGCTGACGGGCCTGGCAGTCTTCGCCGTGGTGGAATGGGAGAAGCGACGCCTGGGGTGTATTTAACCATCATTTCGCCAAAACACAACCGATTCTTAGTTCAGTTCAAGGGGCGGCGGCGGGATACATGCCGTGAGAGGCGCGTGAAGTCATGTATTTCAAGTGTTACTACCATCCCAAAGAAGCGGGGCCCCACCAGTGCAAAGGCTGCAAGCTGCCGCTCTGCAAGGCCTGCGTGGTGGCGGAAGAACGTTGTCCTCGCTGCGCCCGCAGCCGGGCAGCGGTCGACAATCTTCAAGCGATGCGCGTGGCCACCGCGGCCAAGTCGCGCGTGGCCAGCAGCACCACCGCGCGCCTCCGGCTCGCGCTCAAGCAAGTGGGCCCGCTGGCCCGGCGGGGGCTCGACACGGCCACGCTCGGCACCGTGCTGCTGCCCCGGCGCGTAGAACCCGGGGCGCTTGCGACGCCCACTCCAGCGGTCAAACCGCTCGCGCCCGGGCGAGCTCGTTCGCCCGCCTGGACCTACGATCCTGACAAGCTGGCCTACCGAGCCGCCCGAGCCGTCCAGCGCGTCGCCCAGCCCGCATCGGGCTCCCCTGGGGTCGCCCGGGCCTGGTTTCAGGCCTTCTTTACGGGCGTCAGTCTGAGTCTGGTGGTGCTCGCCCTGGGATGTGTGGTGTCGATCGTGCTGACCGGGCATCCGCCTCGACTTTCCGGCGTCGAAGGACGATTCCGGCCTTGACGCCGGGGGCTCCGGGACGGCCAAGCTTCCTGCCGCTGACGGGGGACATGATAAAATAACGTTGCGTTGACGGCGTCTGGTCGTGCGCGCCGCGCCTGGGACGGTCTTCCAGGACTGGCGGCGCTCGCCACGTCAGGCTGGTTCACGGGACGCGCCAGGAAGGAGACAGCGATGGTCGAGATGGATCATCTCTTGGGAATTCGCGGGAGTGCTGCCACCGTGGTGGGCGGCGACAATACCGCCGTGACGATGGGCAGTGGCTCCTTGCCGATTTTTGCCACGCCCGCGATGGCGGTCCTGGCCGAGCAGGCGGCGGTGCATGCCCTGCAGAGTTACCTGCCGCTCGGCACCACCACGGTGGGCATGGGCCTCTCCCTCAAGCACCTGGCCGCCAGTCCGGTCGGGCACAACGTCTCTGCCGAGGCCGTGGTGGTCGGCGTGGAGGGCCGCCGACTCGAATTCAAGGTGGTGGTCTATGACGAACGTGAGAAGATTGGCGAGGGCACTCACGAGCGCTTCGTGATCGAGGCCGAGAGCTTCATGAACAAGCTCATGCTGAAAAAACCCAAGGTCTGAAAGGGCGTCATGGACCATACACGCGAGGAAGTGTTTCGCTTGACGGCGCTTTCCCAGACGGCCGGCTGAGCGTCCAAGCTCGGCCCCGGCCAGTTGACCCAGGTGCTGGGTCGCCTTCAAACACCACGAGACCCGCGGGTGCTCGTGGGCTTCGAGACCTGTGACGACGCAGGCGTCTTTCAGTTGTCGCCTGACATGGCGCTGGTGCAGACGGTCGATTTCTTCACGCCGATGGTGGACGACGCCTACGCCTTCGGGGCGATCGCCGCGGCCAACGCCCTGAGCGACCTCTACGCCATGGGCGCCCAACCGCTCACCGCGCTGAACATTCTGGCCTTGCCGTCTCGCACCATGCCGCCGGAGGTCGTCTCGGCCATCCTGCAGGGGGGGCTCGATACACTGACGGAAGCCGGGGTGGCCCTGCTGGGGGGCCACACCGTGGAGGACCCGGTGCCCAAGTACGGCATGGCGGTGACGGGCTCGGTGCATCCGCGGCGGTTCTTGACCAATGCGGGCGGCAAACCGGGCGATCGCCTGCTGCTGACCAAGCCGATCGGCACGGGCATCATCACCACCGCGCTCAAGCACGGGGCGATCTCTGCGGAGGAGGCCCAGCCGGCGATCGCCGCCATGATGCGCCTGAATCGGGCGGCCGGCAGCATCGTCGCCAAGCGCGGGGTCCACGCCTGCACGGACGTGACGGGCTTCGGCCTGCTCGGGCACCTGTGGGAAATCTGTCGCGCCTCTGGCGTCGGGGCTGAGCTGAGTGTCGAGGCTGTGCCCCTGTTCGCGGGCGTGCGGGCGCTGGCGCAGGCCGATGAAGTGCCGGGAGGCTCCGAGCGCAACCTGGCCCACGTGACCCCTCACCTCGATCTGGCCCCGGGTGTCACGCCGCTCGAGGCGCTGATCTTGGCGGATGCGCAGACGAGCGGGGGCCTGCTGCTGGCCGTGGCCAGTGACGATGCCGAAGGCACGCATCGTGCCATGCGGGCGCTGGGCGTGGACGTGTGGGAGATCGGCCGCCTGGTGGCGGGAGACCGTCTGCGGCTGCTGCCCTGAGCGTCGTGCGCGTCAGGCCAGCAGGTCCACCAGCATGCCGCGGATTTCGTCCAGCTTGGCCAGCACGTCCAGCGGTTTGGCCTGACCCTTCAGGAGCATGTCGGTGAGCTCCGACAGTTGCTTGTCGACCTCCTGAACCAGGGTGAAGACCCGATTCCGGCGGTCCATGTGCTGACTCAAACCGGAAAATTCTCCCACCGCCTCCTTGAGGAACTGCCCCACCAGGGTGCGGTAACGGGCCACCTCGCCTGCCACGGGGTGCTTGACCAGCCGCTGGGCCTGGCTGTCGATCTCGGCCAGCAGTGCCTGGCGAGTCGCCTCGGAGGTGCGCGTCTGGGCGCTCTGAAACTGGGCGGCGAAGGTGGCGTGGGGGCCAGCCGGGGCCGCCGGCGCTTCCGCCTGCGAAGCGCGCGTGCCGATGACGGCGGGATGGGCGGTCAGGTCAATGCCTTTGAGCATCAAGTTCTCCCGAGGACTTTCCGTTATGTTCGACAGGTGGCGCCCGCCACTGAAGGGGCCGGCGTCTCCCATCATGCTGGAGACCGGTCTGCCCGGTCTGTGCAGCGGGTCATGTTTTCCGGTTTTTCCGTGTGGGCCCTCGCCCCGACAGGAGGTTCAGGTATGATGCATCGCTTACGGCGCTTCGGGCTCTGGATGATGGCCCTGCTGGCTGCGGCCCTGACGGCCTCGTGCCGCGGGGGCATGGGAAACCTGTTCGACGTGTTCTGACGGCGGCCGTTCGGGCCACGGGCGCCTGGCCGCGCCAGAACCCCGGCGCTGGGGCCGCCGCCTGGGCACGCGAGCGTCGTGTAGAATAAAGTGCTTCCCGGCCCCCGCTCCATCCCAGGGAGGCCGCCAGGTCCAGAACGCTTGAACCCGACGCTCCAGCACCGACTCGACAGCCTGCCCCTCCAACCCGGCGTCTACCTCATGAAGGACGCCGCCGGTACGATTCTCTACGTGGGCAAGGCGGTGGTGCTGCGGAACCGCGTGCGCTCTTATTTCCAGAGCGGCAAGGCGCTCAGTCCCAAGATCCGCCTGATGGTGTCGCAGGTGGCCGACCTGGAAGTCATCACCACCCGCAACGAGGTCGAGGCGCTGGTGCTTGAAAGCAACCTGATCAAGCATCACTTGCCGTATTTCAATGCCCTGCTCAAGGACGACAAGTCCTATCCCTATCTCAAGCTGTCCTTGCGGGAGGCTTACCCACGCCTGTCGATCGTGCGTCAGCGTCTCGACGACGGCGCCCGCTACTTCGGTCCGTATCCGGATGGGACCGGGTTGCAGCAGGCCTACCAGTTCATCCAGAAGCTGTTTCCCTTGCGCAAGCGGCGCACCCCTCAGTTTCGGGACCGCGTATGTCTGAATTACCATCTCGGTCGTTGCCTGGGCCCTTGTCAGGGCCTGGCCGATCCGCAGGTCTACCAGCGCATGGTCGAGGAGGTCACGCACTTTCTCGAAGGCAAGCACGACCGGCTGGTCGGGCGGCTGCGCGCGGAGATGGCCGCGGCCTCCGAGGCCCTGGACTTCGAGCGAGCGGCCAGCCTGCGGGATCAACTCGCGGCGCTGGACTCGTTCCGTCAGCGCCAGAAGGTGGTGGGCGACCCGGACGATGAGCAAGACGCCATCGCGGTGGCCCACGACGACCAGCGAGCGGTCTTTCAAGTGTTTCAGGTTCGCCAGGGCAAGCTGATCGGGCGGCTGGTCTACGCCTTGCCGATGGACGGGGCAGCCGTCTCGGACCTGCTCGAGAGCTTTTTGCCGCAGTATTACGGACGGGTGGAAAGTCTCCCGCGTGAGGTGCTGCTGCCGTTCCAGGTCGAAGGTCAGGAGGGGTTGGGAGAGTGGCTCTCCGAGCGCCTGGGGGCGCGCGTGAAGGTACTGGTGCCGCAACGTGGCGCCCGGCGTGACCTGATGGACCTGGTGACGCGCAACGCCGAGCAGGAGCGCAAGCGCTTGGCCTTGCTGGCCCTGTCGGAATCGCGCTCGGCGGCCTCGCGGGGACCCGAGGCGCTGGCGCAGGCCTTGAACCTGAGTGCGGTGCCGCGGCGGATCGAGGCCTTCGACATCTCCCATCTGGGCGGCACCGACATCGTGGCCTCCATGGTGGTCTTTCGGGATGGGCGCCCGGACAAGTCGGCTTACCGACGTTTCAAGCTCAAGACGGTGCTCGACAACGATGACTTCGCCTCCATGCGCGAGATCATTGGGCGGCGCTTCCGGCGTCGCGACCAGGACGGCTGGGAGGCGCCGGACCTGGTGATCATCGACGGCGGCAAGGGCCAACTGGGAGCCGCGCTCGAGGCGATCGACGCGCTGGAGGTCCCTCGCCCACCGATCTTCGGGTTGGCCAAGCGGGAGGAGACCATCCACCTACCAGCCCAGGGGGAGGGCCCCTCGCCACCGCCGCTGCAGTTGCCTGCCGATTCGCCGGCCCTGTACATGATCCAGCAGATTCGAGATGAGGCCCATCGCTTCGCCCTCACCTTTCAGCGTGAACTTCGCGGCAAGCGCATGGTCAGCTCGGTGCTGGATGGGGTGGAGGGGCTCGGTCCGGTGCGCAAGCGGGCCCTGCTGAAACGCTTCGGATCGCTTCATTCCCTGCGCACGCTGTCGTACGATGACCTGGTGTCGCAATCGGGCCTGCCTCGTCGGGTCGCCGGTGCACTGTTCGAGGCCCTGCATGCGTAGCCCCCTTCTCAGACCCTGGGTCATGGCCCTCTTGCTCTGCGCGGGCTTGCTCCCAGCCGTCACGCCTCCGGCCGTGGCGCGTGGTTCGCTGACGGAGGATGAACGCGCCCTGCAGTCGCGCCAACGTCGTCTCAACGAGAAGCTGGCGGCTCACCGGGCGCGCGTCCAGATGCTGCGCAAGAAGGAATTCCACGCCGTGCGGGAGCTGTCGACGCTGCAGCAGAAGCTGGAGCAGACCAGCACTGAACTGCAGGACAGTCAGTTTCGCCTGCGTCGGGCGGAATACAAGCTGTCGCTCACGGCTGACCAGCTGAGCCGCGCCCGTTCGGCCTTTTCCCGTCAGCAACTGGCCGCGGGGGCGCGCCTGCGGGCCATCTACAAGACCCGCGCGATGGATGGCTGGCAGGCGCTGCTGACCTCGCCGGATATGACCACCTTTCTCACGCGCTACCACTATTTCAAACGCATCAGTGCGCACGACGCGGCAATTCTGGAGAATATGGAGCGCAATCGCCAGTTGATTCACCAGCAGCAGCGTCAGTTCGCCCAGCAGCGCCAGAACATCGCCCGGGTGACCGAGGTGATCGGCTCTCAGAAGATTCAGCTGTCCGACCTGGCGGGGGATCAGCGCTCCTTGGTGGACCGGATCAAGTCCGAGCGCCAGGCCGCCGAGCAGGTCGTGGCTCAGCTCGAGCAGGACAACGCCTCGATCGCGTCGATGATTCAACGCATCATCGCGCGTCGCCGGGCCATGGAGCTGGCGGCGCGCCGCAACAACGCGAAGTGGGTGCGGCCGTTCATGGGCACGGGCCGTTTCATGTGGCCGGTCGCGGGCGTGGTCACCTCGGGCTTTGGGCCCCGCATGCACCCGATTCTGGGTCGCTACATCAGCCACCACGGGATCGACTTCGGGGCTCCTTCCGGGGCGCCCATCTATGCCGTCGACAACGGGGAAGTGATTTATGCCGGCTGGTACGGCGGCTACGGCAAGGTGGTGATCATGGACCACGGCGGAGACATCACCACCCTGTTCGGTCATGCCTCCAGCTACTCGGTCGGGGTGGGCCAGCGGGTGCGCAAGGGGCAGGTGATTGCCTATGTCGGTTCCACCGGGATGAGCACCGGACCCCACCTGCATTTTGAGGTGCGGCGAAACGGGGCCGCCATCAACCCCATGGCGTTTCTTCGTTGACAGCGCGGCCCCGCGCCAGGGGGGTTTGTCCCGTTCGGCTGTAGCCAGCCCCTGTCCCCCACGGTATGCTGAAGCGTCCGCGGGCCTCCGTTAGGTGGTGCAGGTTGGGCGGTATAGAACGAGAGCAACGTTCGGAATCGAGGAAATTGCGATGAACAAGGTGGCCAATTATGCCCTGGTGGGGGCCCTGATGGTCGGGTCCTTCGGCCTCGGCGTGTGCACCACCCCGCTGAAGGTCAAGGCGGAGTCGGCCAACTTTGCCACCTTCCTGCAAGTCTACGACCTGCTCAAAAGTGAGTATGTCGAGCAGAATATCAAGGACACCGACCTGGTCTACGGTGCCATTCGGGGCATGCTCGGTGCCCTTGATGACCCCTACACCCGCTTCATGGACCCCAAGGCCTTCCAGAGCATGCAGGATGAGCGCCAGGGCAGCTTCGGAGGCATCGGCATCCAGATTGGTATCAAGGACGGCAAACTGACCGTCATCGCGCCGATGGAGGACACGCCGGCCTATCGGGCGGGCCTGAAGGCGGGAGATCACATCTTCGAAATCGACGGCAAGCCGACCCATCACATGGCCGAAGCCGAGGCCGTCTCCTTGATTCGAGGCGCCCGTGGCACCAAGGTGGTGCTGACGCTGAAGCGTCACGGGGTGGCCAACCCGCTCAAGGTCTCCCTCGTCCGCGACAACATTGTGACCAAGGCCGTGAAGGTCGAGGAAATGGATGGCAACATCGGCTACATCCGCCTCAGCACCTTCATGAGCAACGAGGCGGGCAGTGAGGTCAAGAGCGCGCTCGACCGCTTCCGCAAGAAGGACGGCATCATCCTCGACCTGCGGGGGAACCCGGGTGGTCTGCTGCCAAACGCGGTCGACATCGGCTCGATGTTCATCAAGGATGGTCCCATCGTGCAACTGGTGAACCGTGAAGGGGAGAAGCAATACCTGAAGGCCAGTGGTCGCCCCGTGGTCGACAAGGCCCTGCCCGTCGTGGTGCTGGTGGACGGCGGCAGTGCCAGTGCCTCGGAAATTTTGGCGGGCGCGCTGCAGGACAACAAGCGGGCGACGCTGGTGGGCACCAAGACCTTCGGAAAAGGCCTGGTGCAGACCGTGCATCCGCTCTCGGACGGCTCCGGTGTGGCCATCACCACCCAGAAGTATCTGACCTCCGCCGGCCATGACATCAACAAGAAGGGCGTCATGCCCGACATCGTGGTGGAATTGCCCAAAATCAAACTCGACAAGCAGGGCAATCCGGACCCGGTTGAAGTTAAGAAACTTAAAGATACCCAGCTGGAGCGGGCCAAGGCGCAGATCAAGCAGGAAGTGGCCAAGCGGCGATCGACTGCAGGCGTTCACTGACGCGTCCAACCCCACTTTGGTGACGCCTGCACGCCGCCTCCGAGTTCTGTTTTCGGCGTTAACCGGGCCTTCATTTCGCCACGCCTCGGGACGTGTATAATTCCCTCGTCCCCGCGATGTTAGGACGAGGAGCCCCTCTGCATGTCGCTGAAATCCCTGGTTGTCCCCTGTGTCGCTGCGTGCGTGCTGCTGACCCATCCGGCGATCGCGATGGCGCAGGAAGACGGCGACATGGCCACCGTGGTTCAGACGGGCGGCTCCGTGCGCGGCGCGATTGCCCCGGCGGCGGGCTGGACGGATGTGCGCAACGGCCTGATTCTGCACACGGGAGACACCCTCAAGACGGGGGTTGAATCCTACGTGGAGGTGGTGCTGCCGAGCGGTTCGCGGGCCGCCCTGAGTGAAAACACGATTGCGCGCCTGGTCGACCTGGAAGGCTTGGGGCTGAACCTTCGCGCGGGCCGCATGCGTGTGGTGGCCCCGCCGGAAGGCACCTTGACCTTCATGGCCGGGAGCCTGCGCGTATCGGGCTCCGACGCGGAAGCCGTGATCGAACGGGGGGGAGGGGGCTGGCGCCTGGCCGTGCTGTCGGGCGCGTTCCGGGTCTCGGATGCCGGCAAGAACCCCACCCTGCTCGAGGCCGGACGCAGTGCCATCTTCACCTCTGGTGGTGGAGAACCTCGCTATAACGTGATCACCCGCTCGGCCGTACAAGACCTGTCCAGCGGCTTCGGGCCGGACGGGGCGGCCGCCTCCTCGGCCAGCGCCGCGCGAGGGGGCAGCGCGCCGAATCCCTGGGTGGCGGCGGGCCTTTCCACCCTGCTACCGGGCGTCGGTCAGATCTACGCGGGGGAGGTGCCGCGCGGCTTGCTGTATCTTGGCGCGGAATTCGCATTGCTCGGAACGGGGGCCTATGGCATCTTCACCGGCCAGCGCCAGCTGGCCATGTATGCCGGGGCCGGCCTGCTCGGGGTGAACCTGGTCAGCCCGCTGGATGCCGCCTTCTCGCTGCAAAACAGCGCGCCAGCGGCGGCTGCGGCAGCCTCCCCTGCGGGCCGGGAAGCGCTGGCACTGACCCCCTGATGCGCGCGCGGGGCCTGGATGGCCAGGGACACTGCCTGGCAAGCGAACGCACGTGGCTGCCACGCGCCCGGCCGGCTCGGACGCGCCTGCTGGTGGGGCTGGGCCTGATGGTCCCCTGCTTGCTGGCCTGTCAGGCCGCCCCGATGCCCACCGTCACGCGCCCTGGGGGTCGCCCCCCCAGTGCGGTGGCCCTGATGGCGCGCACGTCGTTTTCGCTGGCGCCGGCGCAGCTGGAATTGCCGCCGCTGGTGCCCTTGCTGGGGGGAGCGCCCGGTGGAGGCCTGTTGCCGCCAGGCCCGTTGCCGGCCGTGGCCGTGGCCCCCGCGCCTGTCAGCGTGGGCCACGTGGTGCGCTTGCTGGGGCGGGCCCTGGTGGCCGAAGACCTGCGTGGCAGCGCCAACGTAAGCGGCGGCTACGTGACGGGGACGCCTGTGCTGGTGCGGGATGCCCGTTCAGGTCGCCAGCTGGCGGAGGGCATCACCTTTTACGATGGCAGTTTCTCCGTGGAGGTGCGCTTCGTGCCGGAGGGCCTCCCGGTGATCGTCTCGACCATGCTGGTCGATGCGGCCGACCAGAAGCTGACCACGCCGTTGACGGCACCGGCCATGTTACGAGCTGGGCAGGGTGAGCAGCGGATCTCCCTCACGCCGGGTTCCACCGCCTTGACCTCGTTCCTGCAAGCGGTGGCCGGCCTCGACGCTGACGACAAGTTACCTGCCGACGGGCCGGACCTGGCCGCAGCCGTGGGGCCCAAGCTGGGTGCCCTGATCGCGGGCATCGATGACGGAGAGCGGGACAGCTTTTCCCGGCTGGCGGAGTCGGCACCGGAAATGCGCGAGGCCAGCAGCGTTCAAACGCTGAAAGAGGCGATCCGCCGCTTTGTCGGTCGCATTGCTGTGCGCAGGAACTGAGGCGCTCCGATCGTGAAGCACTGGATCGTGCCGGTCACCTCGATCTCCATCATCACGGGCATCTTGCTCGCCGTGCAGTGGCGCTCTCAGGAGGACGCCCGCAGGGTCATGCCGTCGCGGCGGATCGAAGACCTGGTGGTGCTGCTGAAGACCACCGAAAAGGCCAACGGTCAGTTGGCGGAACAGGTGCGCGAACTGCAGTCGCAGACCGAGCGGAGCCATCCCACCCCCGATTTCTTGCCGGCGCGGCCACCCAGCGGTGATTACCCGGCCGTGGTGGGGCCTGGCCTGGTGGTGACCGTGGCCGAGCAGGCCGGCGTGGCGCGGGACGCGGACGGGACCTCGGCGGTGGTGCATGCCGAAGACCTCCTGAAGATCATCAATGAGCTGCGAACCGGTGGCGGCGAAGCCCTCGCGGTCAACGGCCACCGCATCACCGAGCTGTCCGAGGTGGTCACGGCGGGCCAGCACATCATGATCAATCAGGTGGCGGTGCGGGCCCCCTACGTGCTGCAGGTGATCGGCCCGGCCGATGAGATGAAGACCATCTTGGGCCTGCGCGGCGGCGTGGTCGAGTATCTGCAGTTCTATGGCATCCGGGTGGACACCCGGCCCGCGGCGCGGCTGACGCTGCCGGCCTACGTACCCCCCAAGGGGACCCGTTGGGTGCAGCCGGTCTCGCGGGAACTGGCAGTTCCGCGGCCTCGCGCCTCGTAGCGGCAAGTCCTGGAAGCTTCACCACGTCGATTGACGCCCGATCGGGGGGCTTCTATAGTGGTGTTATGTTGATTCTGGGCATCGATCCGGGTACGGCCACCGTCGGCTTCGGCTTCCTGCAACTCAGCCAAGGCCAGCCCCCCAGCTCGCCGCAGTTCGGCACCATCCAGACCGACCGGCACCTGTCTGCGCCCGAACGACTGGCCATCACCTATGCCGACATGGTCTCCCTGCTGTCGGCCCGCCGGCCGGATGTGCTGGCGGTCGAGGAGTTGTTTTTCCTGAAGAACGTCAACACCGCCATGCCGGTGGCTCAGGCCCGCGGCGTGATCCTGCTGGCGGCGGCCCACGCCGGTTTGCCCGTGGTGGGTTACAGCCCGGCGCAGGTGAAAATGACCGTGACGGGTTCGGGCAAGGCCCTCAAGCCGGATGTGCAGGAAGCCGTGCGGGACCTGCTCGGACTGGCCACCATCCCCCGGCCCGATGACGCGGCGGACGCCCTGGCGATCGCCCTGACCCACGCGCGCGTCCTCGAAGGCCGCGGCGAACTGGTGCTCACCCCTGCCCCGGTCGCGAGGGTTTCGGCGTGATCGCCTCCCTGCACGGCGACCTGCTGCACGTGGGCAAGGACTCGGCCGTCATCGAGGTGGCGGGCGTCGGCTACCACGTCCTGATCTCGGCCCGGCACGCGGCCGCGATGCCCTCCCCCGGACAGCGCGTGCGGGTCTTCACGCACCTGCTGGTGCGGGAGGACGCGCTGGTGCTGGTGGGCTTTCCCAGCGCGGAGGAACGTGAGCTGTTCCTGCTGCTGCACGGCGTCTCGGGCGTCGGCGCCAAGACGGCTCTGGGCGTGCTGTCGGCGCTGACGGTCTCGGAGGTGGTGGCGGCGGTTGTGAGTCAGGAGCCCCGCTTGCTGGCGAAAGCCCCTGGCGTCGGCAAGAAAACCGCCGAGCGGATCATCCTGGAGTTGCGCGAGAAGCTGGCGGCCTGGCGACCGGTCGAGGCCGTCGGCCTTGCGGGCGTTGCGCGGCGCCCCCTTGGCGGCGTCGCAGGCCCGATGGATGAGGCCGTGCTGGCCCTGCTGGCCCTGGGCTACGACGAGCACGAGGCGGCCGAGGCGATCGCCGCGGCGGCTGGCGGTGGCACGGTCGAGGAGACGATCCGGACCGCGCTGGCGCATCTTTCGCGCTTCTGACGGCGCGGCGCTCGCTACAGGCCCAGCAGGCGACCGATCGCCGCCACGTCGGCGGCCACGGGCGTGAGGGTGCCGGGCACCTGACCGATGGCGGTGTCTGGGTCCTTGAGGCCGTTGCCCGTCAGCACGCAGACCACCGTCGAACCGGGTGGGAAAGGCTCCCGCTGGGCGCGTGCCAGCACGCCGGCCAGCGAGGCCGCCGAGGCTGGTTCGCAGAAGATCCCTTCCTCGCGCGCCAGCGCGTCGTAGGCGGCCAGGATCTCCGCGTCCGTCACGGCGGCGATCGCCCCGCGCGAGGCCTGCCGGGCATATTCAGCGCAGCACCAGCTGGCCGGGTTGCCGATGCGGATGGCGGTTGCGATGGTTTCAGGCTTGGCCACCGGGGCCCCCAGCACGATCGGCGCCGCCCCGGCGGCCTGGAAGCCCAGCATCACGGGCTTGCGCCGCGCCAGCCCGGCGGCATGATACGCCTCGAAACCCCGCCAGTAGGCCGTGATGTTGCCGGCGTTGCCGACCGGGATGGCCAGGTAGTCGGGGGCTTCTCCCAGCTGGTCGACGACCTCGAAGGCCCCCGTCTGCTGGCCCGCGATGCGGTGGGGATTGACCGAGTTCACCAGCGTGACGGGATGGGTTTGCGCCAGCTCCCGCACGATCTGCAGGGCCTGGTCGAAGTTGCCTTCAATCGAAATCACGGTGGCGCCGTAGTGCAGGCCCTGCGCCAGCTTGCCCAGGGCGACGTAGCCGTGAGGCACCAGCATGAAGCTGCGCACGCCCGCGCGGGCCGCATAGGCGGCCATCGAGGCGGAGGTGTTGCCGGTCGAGGCGCAGATCAGGGCCTGGCTGCCGGCCTCGATCGCCTTGCTGACGGCCATGGTCATGCCCCGGTCCTTGAAGGAGCCCGTCGGGTTGGCGCCTTCGAGTTTCAGGTACAGCGACACGTCGGCGCCCAGGCGGCGCTGCAGGCGGGAGGCCGCCACGAGGGGGGTGTTGCCCTCGTTGAGGCTGATCACGGGGGTGTTCGCGTCGACCGGCAAGAAGGCCCGGTAGCGCTCGATCAGGCCGGGCCAGCGCGCCGGTTGAAGCCCGCGCGGCGGGGTCTGGACCGTCGGGTGCTCGATCGTCGGATGGGTCACGCGGCCAGGTCCTCCACGCGGATCACCGAGCCGATGCGATGCACGCTCGGGTGGGCTGCCATCTCCTCGAGCGCCCGGCGCATCGCGGCCTCTTGCACGCGATGGGTCACCAGCACGATCTCAGCACAGCCATCCCGTTCGCCTTTCTGGACCATCGAGCGGATCGAGATGCCGTGTCGCCCGCAGGCCGTGCCGATCGTGCCGATCACGCCGGGTTGGTCCTGGGCCAGCAGGCGCACGTAGAACTGGGTGTACAGGTCAGCGACCGGGCTGACGTGGCCGAGCCCGTCGTGCAGACAGGTCATCAGGCGGTCGGGACGCTCGGGGTGGGCGGCGATCGCCAGCACGTCGCCCAGGATCGCGCTGGCGGTCGGGAACATGCCTGCGCCCGGCCCGGAGAACATGACCTCGCCGACGGCGGCGCCTCGCACCGCCACGGCGTTCATCACCCCGTCGATCGGGGCCAGCGGGTGCTGGGCCGGGATCAGGGCCGGATGGACGCGCACCTGCAATACCTCGCCGTTCGGGCCCGGGTCGCGGCGCGCCACGCCCAGCAACTTGACCACGTAGCCCAGTTCCCGCGCATAGGCGATGTCAGCCGCCGTCAGGTTCAGGATGCCCTCGCGATGGACCTCTTCGATGGCCACCCGGTGGTCGAAGAAGATCGAGGCCAGAATCGCGATCTTGTAGGCCGCGTCGTAGGCTTCCACGTCGGCAGTCGGGTCCGCCTCGGCATAGCCCAACCGCTGGGCCTCGGCCAGGGCGGCTTCCAGGCTATGCCCTTGTTGGGTCATGGCCGTCAGGATGTAGTTGGTGGTGCCGTTGATGATGCCCGCCACTTGCTGGATGCGGTTGGCGGCCAGGTTGCTCTTCATCGCGGCGACGATCGGAATGCCCCCGGCCACCGTCGCCTCGATGTGCACGGCCACGCCGCGGGCGCGGGCGGCCGGGAAGATGGTGTGGCCATGGCGCGCGATGACCTCCTTGTTGGCCGTCACGACGTGCTTGCCCCGGGCGATCGCCTCCATCAGCAGCGGCAAGGCCGGCTCCACGCCGCCGAGGGCCTCCACGACGATGTGCACGCGCGGGTCGGCCACCACGGCGGCCAGGTCGTCGGTGAACAGCTCGGCCGGCAGGCCGCGGTCGCGCGCCGGGTGCCTCACGCCGATGCGCACCAGTTCAATCGGGCGTCCGACCCGGTGGGCGTAGGCGTGGGCCTCGTCGAGCAACAGGCGGGCCACTCCGGTGCCCACCGTGCCACATCCCAGCAGGCCCACGCCGATCGGGGCGTTCGGGGCGAGCGTGGCAGCGGGCAAGGCCTGGGGCGATTCGGTCGGCATCCGGCGTGGGGTCTCCTGCGGCGGGGGGCGGCATCGACGGGCGCCCGGCGAAAAAGGGCCTGCCATCGGCGCGCACACCTCATCATAGCCCGCATGGCCCGGGATGGTCGATATCTGGGGGCCGGCCGCCCCAGGCCTCGGCGATCGCCGCCGCGATACGGGCGGAAGCCCCGGGTGGCCCCATCGCGGCCCGACCGGCCTCGCCCATCGCCTGGCGACGGGCCGGGTCCTGCAGCAGCCGGGCCAGGCGCTGGGCGGCATCCGGCACCGAATGGGCCCGCTCGAGGGCCCCTGCCAGCAAGCGGGCCTGGGCGTCGGCAAAGGCCGCCGTGAATTGCGGCCCCGCGCCGGGCAGGCTGATGACCGGCTTGCCCAGTCCGACCAGCTGTTCGGTGGCGGTGCCGGCCATGGCCAGGCCGATCGTGGCGGCGTGAGCGGCTGCGGGAAATTGCTCCACCACGGTGTGCAGCTGCAAGCCGTCCGCATGCACCCAGGCGCCGCAGGCTTCTTGCTGGGCGTCTGGCTGCCATTGCCAATCGACTTCACTCGCCAGCAGGGTTTCCGGCGCGTGAGCCGCGGCCACCAGCCAGCGGCCCACGCGGGCGGTGGCTGGCCGGTTGGCCTCGCTCTGGGCGTGCACGCGGGCGATCGCCGCCAGCTGGGTCAGGTTGCGCGGGGCTTCGGCGCGACTGCCGGGCAACAGCAGGACCGTCGCCCCATCGAGGTGGCCTGGCAGGGACGCGCCGGCGTCGGCCCGCGTCAGGGCATCCATCATCGGGTTGCCCAGCCAGTGAGCCTGCACGCCGGCCCGTTGCAGGTTATCGCTGGTGATGGCGTCCCGTGGCCACACGCCCCGGCAGCCGGGCCGACGCAGCAGCCAGCGTTCCAGCGGACTGTAGCTGCCGGGGCGTCCTCCCCGGTAACGGTCGGACTTGGCACAACCCACCAGCGCATAGGGGCGGCCGCTGGCCCAGGCAAAGGCGAGGGGGACGATGTCCCCCACCGCCAGGAGGCCGTCGCAGGTCGGGGCGACCTCCCGAACATAGCGCCACTGCGCCCGGGTCAGCTGAAGCAGCCCGGCGCGAAGGTCTTGCCACAAGGCCCGGGGGCGCCCCAGCACGAAGCCACCGCTCGGCATCGGCTGCCGCGGGCCCACCACGGGGATCCGCGCGGCGCGGAGGGCGGCGCCGTGGCCCACCAGCGGCAACGCGGCCACCTGGAAGCCCCGGGCGCGCAGGGCCAGCCCCAGCTGCGCCGCGACGACGTCCTCCCCGTGGCCGTTGCTCAGCAGCAGCAGCGCGCCCGTGGAGCGGGCGGCCGCTGTCCGGTCTGGCCAGCTCACGCGAGGGGCCCGCGCGCTCAGGTCGTGGGCATGCGCGGGCCGGCGATCGTCCCGTCGAGGTTTTCCAGGAACTGCAGGTGCGGGTGGCGTTCCGCCTCCCAGCGCAGCGCCAGTGGGTTGCGGAACAGCAGCATCGCCCGCCCGTCGCGGTCGTTCAGGAACATGTTGTCGCCGAAGTGTTCCAGCTTGTTCACGTCAATCGGCTCGCCGATCACCCAGCGGGCCGTCTCGAAGGGCAGCTCTCGGAAGATCACATCGACGCCGTACTCGGCCTTGAGACGATGCGCGAAGACATCGAACTGCAGCCGTCCGACCGCGCCCAGGATCGGTTCTTGCTCACCAACCGAGGGCCGGAAAAACATCTGCACCGCCCCTTCCTCGATCAGCTGGTCGAGGCCCTTCTTGAATTGCTTGCGCTTGCTCGGGTCTTTCAGTTGCAGGGTGGCGAAGATTTCCGGCGTGAAGCGCGGAATGCCCTGGAACTCGATCGGCGGGCCCTCGCAGAGGGTGTCGCCGATGCGCAGAAAGCCAGGGTCGAACAGGCCCACCACGTCGCCGGGCCAGGCTTCTTCGACCAGGGCGCGGTCCTGCGCCATGAACTGCAACGATTTGGCCAGCCGGACCTCCCGCCCCAGTCGCACGTGGCGCACGCTCATGCCCCTGACGAATTTGCCCGAGACGATTCGCATGAAGGCCACGCAGTCGCGGTGGGCCGGGTTCATGTTGGCCTGGATCTTGAAGATGAAGCCGCTGAAACGCTCGTCCTCGGGGCGGCGATCGCCGTCCGCCGTCGGTTTGGGCCCTGGCGTCGGCGCCAACCCGACGAACGAATCAAGGAAAGGTTCCACGCCGAAGTTCGTCATCGCCGACCCGAAATACATGGGGGAGAGTTCGCCCCGCGCCACGCGGTCGGCATCGAAGGGGTCGCCCGCGATGTCGAGCATTTCGATGTCTTCTTGCAGCTTGGCGTGATAGGCTTCGCCGATCGCCGTGACCAGGGCCGGGTCCGACAGGGCGATGCGCTGGACGGTGCCTTCCTTCGTGCCGTGGCGGGTGTCCTGGAACAGCACGACTTCCTCGCTGCGACGCTCGTAGATGCCTTTGAAGTCGGACCCCATGCCGATCGGCCAGTTCATCGGGGTGGTGCGAATGCCCAGCACCCGTTCGATCTCCTCCATCAGGTCCAGCGGGTCCTGCCCGTTGCGATCGAGCTTGTTGATGAAGGTGAAGATGGGAATGCCCCGCATGCGGCAGACCGTGAACAGCTTCTTGGTCTGAGCCTCGACGCCCTTGACGCAATCGATCAGCATCACCGCCGCATCGACGGCGGCCAGGGTGCGGTAGGTGTCTTCCGAGAAGTCCTGGTGGCCGGGCGTGTCGAGCAGGTTCAGTTCGTGCTGCTTGTAAGGAAACTGCATGACCGAGGTGGTCACGGAAATGCCGCGCTGTTTCTCCAGCTCCATCCAGTCGGAGGTCGCGTGGCGCGCCGCCTTGGAGGCTTTGACCGCCCCGGCCGTGTGGATCGCGCCGCCGTACAGCAGCAGTTTCTCGGTCAGCGTGGTCTTGCCCGCGTCCGGGTGAGAAATGATGGCAAAGGTTCGCCGCTTCTGGATTTCAGTCTGCAGCGCGGGAGACAGGGACATGGTGGCGACTCGCAAAAGGTTGAGGGCCCTTCAAGATACGGCTCTATTCCTTGAAAGTCAAGCGTGGAGCCAATTTTGCCCGGGGTGGCGCTGGCCCGTTCGTTCCCCGCGGCAGGGGGCCAACCAGGCGCCGCGGCCTCGGCGCGGGCGTGCGCAACCTTCGCGCGGGAGCAACCGCCGTGCTTGGAGCCCGCGCCGGACGGGTAAGAAGGCAGGGCGACGTTTGTCTCGCGAGGTTCCATGGCTGCACCCGACTTCACCGTGACCTTGAAACCCGGCGACCCTCCGCCCTTTTGGGAAGGGCTGTGGCACCCCCAGGGCCTGAGCGAAGGGGCTGTTCACGTGTCGCCACGCAGCGGGTCTGCGCCCTTGCCTGGGGAGGGACAGCTCCCCCCCTCGCCGCCCGCTGCTGCGCCGGACGTGGTCCACATGCCGCCGCCCGCTGCTGCGCCGGACGTGGTCCACATGCCGCCGCCCGCTGCTGCGCCGGACGTGGTCCACATGCCGCCGCCGGCTGCTACGTCGGACGTGGTCCATATGCCGCCGCCCGCTGCTGCGCCGGACGTGGTCCACATGCCGCCGCCCGCGGCTGCGCCCGACCTGGTCCACATGCCGCCACCGCCCTCGACTCCCGATTCCACGGCCGCGTCAACGGGTGCCGTGCCGCCCGCGCCTCCTCCTGCCGCGCCAACGCCGCCTCGTTCCCTGGTGTTGACCCTGGTGGCGCAGGGGCCACTCCGGTCGGTTCCGCACCTGCCAGCGCCGCTGGACCTGGCGCGGGCGGAGGCCTTGCGCGCCAGTGCCCGTGAGCTACAAGCGCAGGGGCAGGTCGGACAGGCCCTGGCGACGCTCTCGGAGTCCCTGAAATTCCACGCGGCGGAGCCGCAAACCTACGCCCTGTTGGGCCAGGCCCTTATGATGGCACGGGCGACGGAAGATGCGGCCCACCACTTTCTGCTCGCCTATATGCTGGCGCCACGTGAACTCGCCTACGGTCGCTTCCTGCTGCACGCCGCCTGGGCCCTGGGGTATGTGGGCTGGGCCTTTCAGGTGGCGCAGGCGTTGCATCGCATCCAGGCCCAGCCCGAATGGGTGGAGGTGGGCAAGGTGGCGGTGGCTTGGCTGAAGGGCGGCCGCCCTCCCCAGCACACCGCCTTGTGCACCAGTTGTCGGGTGTCGACCCTGGTTTCCGCGCCCGGCCCGTGCGCCCAGTGTGGGCGTCCGACGCTGGGGGCCCCGGCCAATGACGCGGGCTTTGCCGGACTGCGCTTGCTGCAACAGCAGGGCACCGCGGGGCGTTTGTTCGTGGGGGTGGCCTGTCGCCACTGTAGCCAGGAGGGCGTCGTGCAGGTGCGGCCTGGCGGCGTGGCCTGCCAGCACTGCCACGCGCCGGCCCTCGCGGCCCTCTGATTTTTGGCCAGATCGTCGGCTGTGCCGGGCTCGTGGCTGGCCTAGAATGGGCCCATCCCACTCAAGCTCGGAGGGCCCTGGCGTGATCAATACGCGGATCGACCCCCGTGACGGGGCCGTTGCCCCGGAAAACCGTTACCTTCAGGTGCTGCGCGTGGCCGCACAACACAAGACGGGAGCGCGCGAACTCACCCGAGCCTCGCTGGCGGAGGCCTTCTTTCGCGAAAATCCCATGCCCTGGCTGCTGGATTCCGGAGGCAGTTGAGGCGTGGACGCACCTCCGTTTCAGGGCAAATAGACGAGTGAAGCCACCTGTGGTAGAACGGAAAGCGACGGCTGCCTGAAAAGGCCCGTCTGACGCCGTTCGATGGACCAGGAGGCAGCATGAGCATCAACACGGACAAGCGCACGATCGACTGGATCGAAGAGCTCCTCGGTAACGAGGCGCACGACCTGCTGACGTACGAGGCCACCAAGATTCCGAGCGCCATGCTGCAATTGCCCGGGCCTGACTTTGTCGACCGCGTCTTCCTGCATTCCGACCGCCCGCAACCGGTCATCAACAACCTGCAGCGCTTGTTCGGCACCGGGCGCTTGGCCGGGACCGGCTATCTGTCGATCTTTCCGGTCGACCAGGGCATCGAACACTCCGCCGGGGCCTCCTTCGCCAAGAACCCGATCTATTTCGATCCCGAAAACATCATCCGGCTGGCCTATGAAGGTGGCTGCAACGCCGTGGCGTCGACCTTCGGCGTGCTCTCCTCGCTGTCTCGCAAGTATGCGCACAAGATTCCCTTCGTGGTGAAGATCAACCACAACGAGTTCCTGTCCTACCCCAACACCTACGACCAGGTCATGTTCGGGACGGTGGAGGACGCCTACGAGATGGGCGCCGCAGCGGTTGGCGCGACCATCTATTTCGGTTCCGCCGAGTCGCGCCGTCAGATCGTCGAAGTCGCCGAGGCCTTTGCGCGCGCCCACGAACTCGGGATGGCGACCATTCTGTGGTGCTACACGCGAAACAATGCCTTCAAGAAAGACGGGATCGACTACCACACGGCCATGGACCTCAGTTCGCAGGCCTGCCACCTCGGTTCGACGCTCAAGGCCGACATCATCAAGCAGAAGATGCCGGACAATCACGCGGCAGGATACGAGGCCATCAACTTCGGCAAGACCGACAAGCGCGTCTACACCGAGCTCTCGACGGCCCATCCGATCGACATGACGCGCTACCAGGTCGCCAATTGCTACATGGGGCGGGCCGGCCTCATCAACAGCGGCGGCGCCTCCTCGGGGGAGACCGACCTGGCGGAAGCGGTGCGGACGGCCATCATCAACAAGCGGGCCGGCGGCATGGGCCTGATCCTGGGGCGTCGGGCCTTCCAGAAGCCTTTCGAGGATGGGGTCAAACTGCTGCACGCCGTCCAGGACGTGTATTGCAGCAGCGAAGTCACGATCGCCTGACGTGAGACCAGGGGGCCTGGTGCGGCTGGTCGCTGTGGCCGGCCGCACCAGGCCCTCTTCCCTGGTTAGACATCCCTTGTGGCGGGGTTCAAGGTGGCAGGTGCTCAGGCTGCCGCCTGGGGCCAAGGAGTTCCGCATGTCCGTCGCGCCGCGAGATGACCTCTCAAGTTGGGATCTGACCCCTTACTACACCGGGCCGGATGATCCACGCATCGACGCGGATCTGGCCACGGTGCGCGAGCAGGTCAAGGCCTTCCGCGCGCAGTACCTGGGGCGGCTGCATGCCCTCGCCCCTGCCGAGTTGCGCGCGGCATTCGAGACGTACGACGCGATCGGCAGCGGCCTGAGCGACCTGTCCGATTACGGCTTCCTCTCTTACTGCCTGGACACGCGCTCGGTGCCGGCCCAGTCCCTGGATTCCAAGCTGCAGGGAGAAGCCGCCTCCATTCGCGGTGACACGACCTTCTTCAGCCACGAGCTGCAACATCTGCCCGAATCGGCCTTCGAGGCCCTGTGTGGCGCTCCGGAACTGGCGCCCTGGCGGGACCACCTGCGGCGCCTGCGGCGCCACGCCCCGCACGCCCTGTCTCACGAAATTGAACGGGTGATCGCCCGCAAGGATCGCTCGGGCGTCCAGGCCTGGCGGCAGCTGTACAACACGATGGTGTCGTCGTTGAGCATCCCGGTCGAAACCGAGGGAGAGATCAAGCGGGTCACGGCGGCGGAGGCGCATCGCATGGGCACGAGCGCGGATCGCGCGCTTCGTCGCAGCGCTGCCCAGGCGTCGATGACGGCCCTGAGTGACAGCAAGCACGTGATCACCGCGGTGTTCAACGCGGTGCTCGAAGACAGCCGGGTCAATGCGGACCTGCGTGGCTTCGAACTGCCCTATGCGGACATGCTGCGGGATGAAGACCTGGACGCGCCCGCCGTGGAATCCTTGCTGTCGGCCGTGGAGTCGCGCTACGACCTCGTGCATCGCTACATGCGTTTGAAGGCACGTGCCCTGGGCATCGAGGACTTCTCGCATTGGGACATCAACGCGCCGGTGGCGGACGAGCCCATGCACTTTAGCTTCGACGAGGCCCGCCGCGTCGTCCACGACACCTACACGGCCTTCCATCCGCGCGTCGGTCGTCTGATTGACCAGTTTTTCCAGGGTTACGTGGACGCGGCCCCCACGCCCGGGAAGTGGTCGGGCGCCTTTTGTTCGTGGTCGAGCCCCGGGCGGCATCCGTATGTGTTGATGAGCTACACCAATCGCATTCGGGACGTCCTGACGCTGGCGCACGAACTCGGCCACGGGGTGCATTACCGCATCACGGCCGACCACGACCGCTACATGAACCTGCGCGTCAACCTTTTCAACGAGACGCCCTCCACGCTGGGCGAATTGCTCACCTTCGAACGCTTGGTGGCCGAGGCCCCCAACGCCGCCACCCGGCGCACCTTGCTGGGGGCCTGGCTGGACACCACCGTCGGGACGCTGTTCTTGCAGGCGGCGCTGACGCGCTGGGAGCAGAAAATCCACGCGCGTCGCCGTCAGGCCCCGCTGACCGCCGAGGCGATCGGCTCCGCCTGGATGGCCGAACGCCGGGCCCTGTTCGGGCCTGACGTGCATCTGCCGGACTGGGTGTCACTGGGCTGGATGTCCCATCAGCACGCCGTCGGCATGCCGTTCTATTGCATCAACTACACCTTCGGCCTGACCCTGGTCTACGCCCTGCGGCAGCGCTGGCGGGAGGAGGGACCGAAGTTTGCCGACGACTTCGTGGGCTTGCTCGAAGCTGGCTTGGCCCCCGGCATCGCGGATCTGTTGCGGCGGATCCAGGTGGACGTGCACGATATGAGCTTCTGGCAGAGCGGGCTCAAAGCGGTCGAGGCCCTGATCGACGAATTCGAAGCCTCGCTGTGAGGGCTGCGCGAAGCGCTGTCCGCCAGGTTCAGCGTTGGCCGTAGGGCGGCTGCGGCGCCTCGGCGGCCTGCGCCTGGATGGGAGGCGCCTCGATCAGCGCCTCCAGGACGCGCAGGGCCACCGGGCGAACGTCCGGCGCTAGCGCCCGGAACCGCGCCAGCAAGGCGGATTCAGCCATATCTGCCGGGACGATCCGAAAGCCCAGGCCGGCCATGCCCGCCAGGTGATCCTGGTCGATCCCCATTCCGCGCGCAACGGCTGCCACATTGCCGGCTGTCGGATGGGTGGGCTTGCCGCTTTTCAGACTGACGCCCGACTCCAGCTCGCGCAGCCTGGACTTGGAGATGCCGATCCTGCGGGCGGCTTCGTCTAGCGACCAGCCACGTGCCAGTCTGGCACGGCGGATGTAGCTGCCGAACGTCTCCATTGACCACGGACCTCCCAGTCAAATTTTACGTGCTTGCCTGGGTTGTTTTGGTAACATGGCCTGTCTCCCGCTTCTGGGGTTGCCCGGGCGGTGGTTTGTGGGCAAAGGGATGCAGAATGTGGCAGACGGTGCTGGGGCTTTTCAGACGACTGGGCGATACGCTTCGGCCGGCCCGTTCGGATTGGTCTGATTGGGAGCGCGTGTCGACGCACGAATTGCCCCTCACCCCGGGCGGGCATCGCCCAGACCTGGTCTTGCGACGTCAGGGGCGCGCCGGGGTCCAGCTGTTTCTGCTGGAGGTGCTGGTGGCGCCGGAAGCCAGCCTCTTGTCCCGCTGGGCCGAGCTGAGCGCCCAGCATCTGGCGTCGCCTGGTGCATCGGGCTGGCTGCTGGTGCTGACCGTGTCGGAGTCTTGCGAGGATTGGGCGCGCGCGGCGATCGCCGAGCACGGTCTCAGCATTCACCTGCTCGGGCCCTCCCGCCTGCCTCGCCCCGCTGATGCGGCCAATTCGCTTCAGGCCGCGCTGGGGGCCCTCGCCCACGGTGAGCTTGGTCTGGGGTTGCCCCCTTTGACTCCCCTGAGGGGCAGCCAGGGGTCCCTCCCCCCGTTTGACCTCGACCCGTCGCCCGATTCAACGGGGCGTTAAATCGGCGACGCGACGCGGTATGTGGAGAGCGGCCCCTGGGGACACAAGGGATGAATGGGATGCGTCTTGGAAGCTGCTCACTCGCGCTGCTGCTGGGTTCCCTGGTGGCGTGCCAGGCCCCCCCTTCCCCGGTGGTGGACCCGGTCTCCAAGTCGGCCAGCCGTTCTGCCAAGGCCGGCAAGGGGGCTCTCAGTGGGACGGCGGTACCGGTGGAGGGTAAGTTGCTGGTCCCGCGGCAAATGGCCGTCGCCGCGGGCGTTCGCCTGATCAGTGACCGCAGTGCCGGCATCATCAGCGACCGTGGGACCTTGTTTCGGGCTGCCCTGCGCGCCCCGTTTCGCTTGCTGGCGGTCGAGACGGTGGCGGTGGAGGGCGCGCGGGTATTTCTCTCCGACGCCTCGGGACAGCCGATTCCCGACGTCCCGGCGGTCAAGACCGACGCGGACGGCCGTTTCCGTTTGCCCCGTGTTCCCTCTGGCTTGACCTTTCTCGTGGCGGCCGAAGTTCCCACCGCCACCGGCAAGACGGCGGCCTTTCGCAGCCTCGTTCGGGTTGGGGAGGTTGGCGCCACCACCCAGATCGATCCCGCGAGCACGCTGGTGACCGGGCACCTGGTGGAAGGCTTGCCCCGTGGCGAACTGGGAGATCTCAATCCCGTTCAGTTTCAGCGCGCGACGGAGGCCACCGCCGCGCGCTTGAACCCGGAGTCGCTTCCCGACTTCAGTGACCCGGCGGCGGTTCGTGGCTTGATGAAGCAGTTGAGCGAGGAGGTTGCGGAACTGAGAGACCAGCTGTCGGAACTTCGTCGGGCCCTGTCGGACCTGCAGGCCACCGTGACCGCCTTGCAGGACGGTCCGGCTTCCGCCACGCAGGTGAGCGCGCCTCCTGGAGCGGACAAAACGCCGGCGCCAATCTCCGCCCCCGTCGCCAGTGAAACGGGGGCGCCTGCGGGGGCCACCCCGACGGCCACTCCGACGCTCGCGCCGAGGACAACCGCCTCTGCCGCCCCGGTGCCCACGGCGCAGCAAGTGCTGTTGCGCGGCACGGTGTTCGATGAAGCCGGGCAGCCCGTCGATGGGGCACAGGTGGGCATTCGCTCCCTGGATGCGTCGGTGGCTTTCGACGCTTCGACCACCACTCAGCAGGGTTTGTACCTGTTTCCCAACGTGCCGGCGGGCATCCAGGTGCAGATCGCCACGCTCAAGGCCGGTTGGACGGCACGCTCCCGCGCGACCAACACGCAGCCCCCTCCCGGGCGCAGCGAGGGGACGATGAATTTTGGCACCGCGGCCTCGGCTCCCCAGGATGCGTCGTCGGCATACTTCATCTCCAACCGCCCGGAGATTGTGTCGGTCGCCAGCGTGACGGACCCCAAGATGCCCGCCGGCACGACCTTGGCCTGCCAGGTGATCCTGAGCGAACCGATGCCCCAGAGCTTCTCATCGTTGGAGAAGGCGCTTTACCTGTTGCCCGTCACATCAGCGGCAGGCACGCCCTTCAGCTGGCTCGATCAGGCCTTGGGGGCGACGGATGGCGTCCCTGCCGACCTGGCGCCGGGAGATACCGTGCGCTTCCGCTTCGGGCTGGGCGGTTCGAACAATGGCCCCCAAGCGGTGCGCTGGAATGCGGACCATAGCCGGGCCATCTTTTACTTCAATCAACCCGAGCTGAAGGAGACCAAATTGCAGGCCATGCTGTTCGCGACCGGGCTGGCGGCCGTCACGGATCCCTCCGGCATCTCCCTGGGGACCAATGCGGCCGGTGAGCCGACGTGGCCCGCCGCCGGGCCGGTCTACAATATCTTCCGAGCGGCGAGCCCGGCGGGCAGGAACTGGAATGACACCCACCTCTCGGCCGTGACGGTTCGCGACAGTGGCGTGGCCAATCCCCCGGCGGCTTCGTTCTGACGGTTGCGATGAAAGTGGGGACAACCGTTCCCTGACAAGGCGAAGCCGCCGCCCTTGGTTCAGGACGGCGGCTCGGCTGGTGCTTGGGCTCAGGCGTTGAGCGGCACGTGCACCGTGAAGTCACGCGCGAAGCGTTGGGCGTACTGCGTGAGCAGTTCCTCCACCCGTTCCTGGCTGGGCGACTTCACGATCAGCCCCGCGTGCCACTTGCGGGCCTGGCGGTAGCAGATTTCCGGGTCGGTGTAGGCGCTCAGGTCCGGATTTTCCCGGTTGGCCAGCGTGATGATCGCCCCGGCGTAGCCGTCGCTCGGCGTGTCGAGCTTGGCCGGCCCCTGGGCGATTTCGATGCGGGCCCATTCCCACCACAGGCAGATGTCCTGACCGTGGAAGATCACGTCTGGAATACGAGCCGCCCCCACGCGCGCGCCGGCTTCCAGGAAGTAGAACTTGCCGTCCTCGCGGCTCTTGATGTACTCGATGTGGGTCACACCGCGCTTCAGGTTGAGCGTCTTGATCACGTCGCGGTTGATGGCTTGCAGCGCGGTTTCATCTTCGGAGCCGCGCTTGAGCTGACGCGTCGTGAACATCCCGCCGGTCTTGTTGAGGTCGAGCATCGGCGTACCGTAGCGCGAGCAGGAGGCGTAGACGACCTCATGTTCCTGAACGACCGAATCGACATGGTAGACGTCACCGGGGGTGTATTTCTCCAGCAAGGTCAGCGACATCTTGTCGCCGAGCTTGTCGAGGACGGGCCAGAGCTCCTCGCGCGTGTTGATCTTGGTGATGCCCATCGAGGCGGCTTCCTGGCGCGGCTTGATGATCCAGGGCGCCGGCACGCGGTCGAGGTACTCGTGAATTTCCCGCCAGTTGAACAGCGAGGTGAATTCAGGCACCGGCACGCCGTCTTCCTTGGCCTTCATCCGCATGGCGAGCTTGTCACGGAAGTAGCGCATGGTGGTTTCGCCCATGCCCGGCGAGCGGAAATGCTCGCGCAGGAAGGCGGCCACTTCCATCTCCCAGTCGCCCATCGGCACAATCCGATCAAATTTGATGTCGCGCGCGATGTAGCTGATGGCGTTGCGAACGACCTTCTCATCGAACAAATTGGGCACCGCGAAGATGTCGCTGATGATCTCACGCGGCCAGGGCTCCTTCAGGACCTTCTCGCCCGTCAGGACGTAGATGTTGTGGCCGAGCTTCTTGGCTTCGTACATGAACGGCCGGCCCAGCAGCGATCCGGCGATGCAGAGGATGTTCAGGGGCTTCTGTTCGGACAAGGGGCGCTCCTGTTCTGAGTGGGGGGTCAAACGCACGCGCGGCGGATCGCAGCGGCAGGCGAGCCCGCCTGTGAGGACCGTCACATTGTACGGGCAAGGGCGTCGCATGGGAAAGAGCCCCGATCGGCCCGAGGACAGGGGCGATCAGGCTTGTGCTGCTCAGGGGGGGGCCATCGGCACCATGTCTGTCCGGCTGTATTTTCGCGCGTTGCAAGGCTGGCAGGCGGGGACGATATTCGCGATGTCGTCGGTCCCGCCGGCAATCAGGGGCACGACGTGCTCGCGCACGAGTGCCCGGTCCGCCCGCCCGCAGTAGGCGCAGCGGCCCCCGTATTGCGCGACACGGCTTTGCCACTCGGCCTCGGTGTGAGCGCCCTCGGCCGCCTTGCGACGTTCGACGTAGTCTTTGCGAAGCTTCAGGGCCCGCGCATGGCGCTCGGGCGTCGAGTGCGCCCAGGTCACGCGTTGGAGGTTGCAGCAGGTGCGACACTCGGGGCGGCGCCCTCCCTTGCCGTCGGCCTGAAAGTCCGTCAGGAACTTTTCCTCGCGGCAGACCCGGCACATTTGCATGTCCGGCTCATCATCCCACTCGATCGTCATGCCGTCAGGATAAGTCACCGGCGGGAAGGGCTCAAGTCAAAAAGGCCCCCTGCAGGAAGCAGGGGGCCAGGCCGCAGGCGGCGCGGTTCAGAACGCGTGCTCGAGGTAGAGCGGCATCATGGCGCGCCAGGTCGGCCAGTCGTGGCGCATGTCGTGACCCCACATATCGAGGTTGGCGGGGATGCCCTTGGCCCACAGGTCGCGCGCCATGCGGGCGGACTGACCGGGCGCTTCGTAGGCCCCCTGGCCCGTCAGGATGTGGATGTGCTTCTTGGCGCGCAGCTGCTCGATGTACCAGGGATCGTGCAGGTTCGGCATGTAGGCCATCGGCGAGTTGAAGTAGACCGCCTCGTCCATGTAGCCGTCGGTCCAGGGGCTCAGGTCGTAAGCACCGCTCATGGCGATGGTGCCGTCGAACAGGTCCGGGTGACGGAGCAGGAAGTTCATCGCGTGGTAGGCACCCATGCTGGCGCCGGTGGTGATGATGCCGCCCCGGTGGCCCTGATGGTTCCAGATGAAGGGAACGACTTCCTTGCAGACGTAGGCATCATAGAACTCATGCTTGCGGGCCCGCTCGGCCGGATGAATCCGCGTGTTCATCCAGGTGTGCGAGTTGACGCTGTCGATCGAGTAGACCTTGACCTTGCCCGCCTCGATCCATGGCCGCATGACGGAGATCAGGTGAAAGCGCTCGTATTCCTCGAAGTCGGCGGCAGCCGTGGGGAACATCAGGAGCGGAAAGCCGTAGTGGCCGTAGACGGCAATCGGCATGTTGCCACCGATGCGGTGGCTGTACCAATGGTGGACTTCCTTTTTGATGGGCATGGGGCGGATCCTCGAAACGCGGTCGGCCGGCGGGCCGGACTCAGGGCCTGCGCGCGCGCGCTGGCGCGGCTTTATTCAAATATTAAAGCAGGTTTAATAAAGCTTGTCCCCGCCCAGATCTGGGGTTTTTCGGGAAATTTAGCGCGGAGGGGTCGCTTGGCCTGGCCGCGCCAACGCACCCCCTCAACCACAGGCCAAGGGCCCCCGAATCCATGCGTTCGGGGGCCTTCAGCTTGAGCGCCCGTGGGGGCGAAGTCCGCTGCGGATTCGATGGGGGCGGGCGCTTCACTTCACCTTCGTGACAATGCCCCCCGTGATCGGGCCGGGCAGGTCCACGGCCACGACCACGTTGTCGATGCGGGGGCTCATTTGCCCCTTTTTGCCGGCCAGCGTCACGAAGCGGAGCCGCAAGCTGCTGGTCGGCAGTGCCACCTGTGCCTCCATTTCTTTTGGCCCGGGATAGCTCATCGGGAGAACCTCCTCACGCGAATCCCATAGCGTTTTCCAGGTGTTGGGCTTGCTGTTGAGATAGCTGATCTGCACCTGCAGGGGGGCCGTGGGGTGAAGGACTTCAAACCCCGGCTTGCCGCTCGGCTTGGGCCCTTCACTCACCAGCCGGGCGTACTGGAAGGACAGGGTCCGCTTGCTCCCTTCAAAGCCTCGGGACACCGCGAGGGGCTTCCGCAGTTCCAGCATGAAGCGGTTGGCGCTGTAGGCCTTGCCATCCCGCCCGGCGGCCACGGCCTGCAGGCTGCCTCCGAGGCCGGGCTTGACCAGCTGGTGGGCGGTCGGCGCGGGGTGAATCATCGGGAGCACGCCCTTGAAGTCCGATGAACTGGCCCAGATGCTGTCCAGGCTGGCCTGGGTGGCGTAATCGAAGTCGTCATGAAACAGGACCGTCGCCGGGGAACTCTGCAGCGCATAGGTTGCCTGGCTCAGCTCAGCGGGAGCTGCAGCTGGCAACGCAACCGGAGACGGCGCACCGGCCAGTCCATCCATCCGTCCGCAGCCCGCCAGCAAGCTGGCAGCGATCCAGGCCAGGGAGACGACGCGCATCGACTTGAACATGGAAAAACCTCCTCACACAATCCAACGTCCAACACCACAAGCTTGGTGACCCTTGGCTTGTATACCAAACTTGTATACTAGTTTATGGCCGCAGCGGTTGATGGACTTACGTTAAGTTTTGGTGATCCGTTCTGCCCCGGCGAGGGGTTCCGAAATCGCCCAGCCCGGCTTGATTGCCAGCCGCGGGCCTCGCCATTACCATGCGGGGGTCCCGACGAACCCCGCATGAGGCGCGTGAACCATGGGTGTCAAATTCATCGAACAGACCGGTCTGACCTTCGACGATGTCCTGATCGTCCCCAAACGGTCTTCGGTCTTCTCCCGCGCGGAGGTGTCGCTGAAAACGCGCCTGGTGGGCGATCTGACGCTGGAGCTCCCGATCGTCAGCGCCAACATGGACACCGTCACCGAGTTGGCGATGGCGCAAGCCCTGCGCGCGCGCGGCGGCCTGGGAATCATCCACCGCTTCATCCCCGATCCGCAGCGTCACGCCGACATGGTGGCGCACGCCCCTGCCCCGCGCATTCTGGCCCTGGGCGTGAAGCTTTCCGACCTCGACAAGATTCCGCTGGTGGCCGAACTCGATGGGGTGCTGATCGACGTGGCACACGGTCATCACGATCGGGTCATGGAGATGATTGCCACCATTCGCGAACGCCATCCCCGGCTGTGGGTGATCGCGGGCAACGTCGCCACCGCCGAGGCGGCCTGGGACCTGCTGGAGGCGGGGGCACACGCACTCAAGGTCGGAGTCGGGCCGGGCGCCGTCTGTACGACGCGCATCGTGACGGGCTGCGGCTATCCGCAACTCACGGCGATTCTCAAATGCCGGGCGGCGATCAACCGCTGGTGGGATGTCGAGCGCCGCAAGGCCCGCCCGCGCGTCGCCACCGCCCCGACCCTGATCGCCGACGGCGGCATTCGCAACAGTGGAGACATCGTCAAGGCCCTCGTGGCGGGGGCCGACAGCGTCATGATTGGCAGCCTGTTTGCGGGCACCGATGAGGCCCCCGGCGAGGTGGTGACGGAACACGGCAAGGCGTTCAAGGTGTATCGCGGGATGGCCTCTTCGGGTGCGATGCAGGTGGTGGGGGCAGACCGCACGCCGGAGGGGATCTCGACCCTGATTCCCTACAAGGGACCGGTGGCGCCCCTGCTTCGGCAACTGGAAGGCGGGATTCGTTCGGGCCTGAGTTATTGCAACTCGGGCTCGATCGCGGACCTGCACGACCAGACGATCGAGATGGTCCGTATCTCACCGGCTTCCATGCGGGAAAGCCAGCCCCACGCGCTGGCGCTGTCGCCGACCGGGGCACCGCTCGACGTCGAGCGCGCCTGAAGGCGTCGGTGCTGCGAATTTGAATGGCGCTGCCAGCGGTGAGGACGGCCGCAGCCGCCGGACCAAGCCTGTATTTGGACAGGTTTGGTCTGGAATATGCTAGAATGCCCGCACCACGGAGGTCTTGACGATGAAAGTTTTGAATTTCGAACCCACCCCGAACCCCCACGCGATGAAGTTCAACGTGGATGGTCGCCTGATCGAGGGCGGTTCGCGCAGCTTTGACACCCCCAGCGCGGCGGACGGCGATCGCCTGGCCACCTCCCTGTTCGCCCTTGGCCGGGTTCACTCCGTGTTCTACATGCCGGGCTTCGTCACGGTCAACAAGTCGCCTGAAGCCGACTGGGGCTCGCTGGCCCCGGCGATCGCCCGCGTGATCGAGACAACGGCCGAAGGCCTCGCTCCCAGCGCGGCGGCCCGCGGCGCCGCCACGGGCGATGCCTTGCTGGACCGCATCCACGAGGTCATCGACGCCCAGATTCGCCCGGCCCTGGCGGGTGATGGCGGCGGGCTCGACGTGGTCAGCTTCGACGAGCTGACCCTCACGATTCGCTACCAGGGGGCTTGCGGCTCCTGTCCCAGTTCGGTTTCCGGCACCTTGATGGCCATCCAGAATCTGCTGCAGGCCGAGGTGGACGAGCGGCTGACGGTCGTGGCTGCCTGACCGGGCAGGCCTCAGCGCTCAATTCGAGAGCGCCCGTCCGATCGCCAGGCCGCCCGCCACGGCCGCCAGGCCGCCGGCATTGGACCCCAGCACATACCAGCTTGCCGCCGCCCAGCGGCCCTGCTCCAGCAGGGTCACGGTCTCCAGGCCAAAGGTGGAGAAGGTCGTGAACGCCCCGCAGAACCCCACGGCCAGCACCAGTCGGGCCTCGGGGCCCACCCAGGCAGGGCGTCCGACCGCGAGGGCGGCGACCAGGCCAAGCGTCAGGCAACCGGCCAGGTTGACCAGCCAGGTCCCGAGGGGCACGCCCAGGATGGGTGGCCAGCCACGGGCGATCGCCGCCTGAGCGACCAGGGTGCCCAGGCCGAAGCGGGCCCACGTCCCCAGGCTGCCACCGAGGGCCAGCCAGAGCAAGGTGAGGGGCAAGGGCGCAGGGTTGGGCATGCGCGGATCGTGGCCGACGGCCTGACCCGTCGCGGTGAGAGCCGTCACGCCCGCCCTGGAGCGCGTGACGCGGCGCCAGCGCTGCTCCGACGGCACGCCGGGGCTCGGCCGCGATCAACGCGGGATGACAGCTGGGCTTCTCGTGGATATAATGAAAATATAACCGAACGTTAATTTCACCAGGCCCCCCTCCTGTTCGGGAGATCGTCTCGTGCCTCAGGTGGTTCGTCGTTTTTCCTCTGGGCTGCCCGCTCGCGCGATGATGCGCGGGATGACGCTGGCGGCGACCTTGCTGTTCGCGCTGTCGGCCTGTGGGGGCCCGCGGCCTGGCGCGGAGCTGCTGCCGCGCTCCACCGGCGTGCAGGCGCAGGTCGCAGACCCCTATGCGGGGTGCGAGTCTTTGCGGGGCATGGCGCTGATGCGCGCGCTGTCGAGTCTGGTTCGCGCTCGCCACGTGGTGCTGGGGTATGACCGCGCCCGCGATGTCATGTTCGCGACGCTGGATGACATCGGTGGGCGCGACACCGTGGTGGACGTCTATTGTGGTCGCACGGGCAAGGGAGTGCGCGACCGCGTGTCGGCCTTTCACCGGGGCTTGAATGCCGAGCACACCTGGCCGCAAAGCCTGGGGGCACAGGCTGAGCCTGCTCGCAGCGATCTTCACCATCTGTTTCCTGCCGACGCCGACACGAACTCTCAGCGTAACCGCCACCGTCTGGGCGTGCCGGAACAGGTGACCGAGACCTTGCCGAATTACCTGGGCGACGCGCTCAACAGCCGGGTGGGGACGCTGGCCGATGGCACGGTCGTGTTCGAACCGCGGGATGACCACAAGGGCGACGCCGCCCGCGCCATGCTGTATTTCTATGTGCGCTACGGGTTCGGCGCGCGTCTGACCGACGGCGTGAAGCTCGACAACTTCCGCGGCGAATTCGCGACGCTCTGGCGCTGGCACTTCATCGATCCTGTCTCGCCCAAGGAAAAGGCGCGAAACGAGGCGATCGCCCGCTTGCAGGGCAACCGCAACCCGTTCATCGATCACCCGGAATACGTCCAGCGAATCGGACACTTCCTGTCTCCGGGACGTCAGCTGGAAGCAGGGCTGGCCTTCCCTGGGGCACCGCAGCCCTGAACGGAGCCCCACAGGCCCGCCCGTCGAGGATGGCACTCTGTGCACGTGGAGTCACGCTGCGAGGCGCCTCACGTTGAACCGGCCCGACCCCTCGCGTCGTGGAGGACACCCCCCCTGGCGGCCGCGTGTTGAACCGGGGGCCCCTCAGGCGTCGTTGAGACCCACTTCCCGGGCGATCGCCCCGATCAGTTCCGGCAGCACGCTCGGGTCGAAGGGGGAGCGCAGTCCGCCAGCCTCCAGCATTCCCAGCAAGGACGTCGTCCCACCGAGTCGGCAGATGGTCAGATACGCGTCGGTGGCCCCTGCCCGGTCGTGTTGGGCGCGTTGCCAGATCTGGAGTGCGGCAACCTCCGCGAGGGCGTAGTCGATATAGTAGAAGGGCGAGGCGAAGATGTGCGCTTGCCTCATCCAGCGGTACTGGCGCTGCGCCGGGCAGTCCTGGACATCGATGCCGGCCATGAAGGTGTCCCACAGGTCAGCCCAGACGGCCTCACGTTCCGCTGGGGTCATGCCAGGGCGCTCGTACAGCGCGTGTTGGAAGGCGTCGACGGCGGCCATGTAGGGGAGGCGCACCAGCGTGGTCATCAGGCGCATCCGACGGAACCTGGCCGCGTCCGCTGGCGCGAAGAAGCTCTCGATTTCATGCAGGGCCAGATACTCCATGCCGAAGCTGTGCACTTCAGCGGCATCCATGGTAGGCGTCCGCAGTTCCAGAGAACGCACCCACATGCTTTCCCAGGCCTGCACGGCGTGGCCCATTTCGTGCGTCAGGGTGGAGATGTCCGCATCACGGCCGGTGCTGTTGCAGAAGATCACCGCCCGACGCTCGTCATCCAGACTCATGGCGAACGCCCCCGGTTTCTTGCCGGGACGATTTTCCAGATCGATCAGACCCTCCTCCGTCATGCGGCGCCAGTGGGCCAGAAATTGCGGGTGGAGTCGACCAAACAATGCGTCGGCACGCGCAATTTGTTCCTCCACGGGGGCAGCCTGGTCGCCCAGCGTGGCGTTTGGAAAGTACATCATGTCAGCACCCGGCACGCAGGGCCCGTTCAGCCCCAAGTCTCTGGCCTGCACCGCCCTCAATTGCCGGGTCAACGGCACCACGTGATCCCGGATGGCCTCGCGGAACCGGGCCACTTCGGCGGGACCGTATTCGGTGCGCCCCATGCGACGGTAGCCCAGGGCGAGAAAGTCGTCTTCTCCCAGATTGCGGGCCTGTTGATGCCGCAGCTGCACCAGGCCGTCAAGAATGCCGTGGATGCTGGCACCGTGCTCATCGAAGAACTGTCCGATCCCGCGCCAGGCGGCCTGCCGCTGCTCAGGCTCTTCAGCCGCCAGCAAGGACTGGGCCTTCACCAGCGTCACGCTGCCCGTCTCCAGGGGAAGTTGCGCCCCGCCCAGCAGCTGATCGTACTGCGCCACCAGGCCTTGTTCCTGCACGCCGAGCGGGATGTTCTCGGGCGTGAAGCCCGCATCTTCCAGACTCAGACGCTGGAACAGCGCGCCCCCCAGCGACGATTCCAGTTCAGCGCGACATTCAGCCCCGAGAAACGCCTTGCGCAGGCGGCCGTTGATCTCTTCGGCGATCGGCAGGATCTCCTCGCGCAGGGCACGCCACGCTTCCTTGGCTGCTTCGTCGCGAGTGTCCTGACATTCCCGGAAATAGCGTCGACTCGCCTCGCCCTGTAACTGGAGCTTGGCTTCGTTCCATTGCCAGTACCAGGCCTCCCAGTCCCCCACCGGGGCCTGGCTCGACGGCAGCTGGTCTTCCAAGGCCAGAAAGCGCGCGCGCACCTCCTCCTGGCTCAATGGAAGGGGGGCTCGCAGGCTGGCAACTGGGCACATGGGGCAACTTCTCCTTGGCGCGGTTTTTAGCCTACCATTTCCCAGGTCTCGCTGGTATCATTAGGCCGCTTGTTCCGGCTTGTTGCCCTGCGGAGGGACCTCCCGATGGCCCCTGTGGTCGAGACCTTCATCGACACCCCCGAGGCGCTGGCGGCCCTGTGCGAGAAACTCACCGGCCACCCGATTCTGGCCGTCGACACCGAGTTCATCCGAGAGCAGAGCTATGTGCCGAGCTTGGAGCTGGTCCAGGTGGCCACCCCCGATGGCACGGTGGCGGCCGTCGACTATCGCGCCATTGGCCGGATGCCCGACGATCCCTTGGTCGCGCTGTTGACCGATCCGAGCATTCTGAAGGTGCTGCATGCGGCCGATCAGGACCTGGAGATGCTGCAGCTGCTGACCGGGGTGGTGCCGGGGCCGATCTGGGACACGCAACTCGTCACGGGGCTTTTTGGCTATTCCGGTCGGCTGGGCTATCAGGCCGTGGTGGAAAACATGCTCGGTAAGAAGCCCACCAAGGGAGAGACGTTGACGGACTGGTCGCAGCGTCCGCTGACGCCCGAGCAGCTGCATTATGCGCTCGAGGACGTGCGTTTCCTGATCCCTCTCTACGAAGCCGAGCGCCGTGAATTGCAGGGGCTCGGGCGCGAGGCGTGGGCGCTCGAGGAATGTGAGCGGGTTCGTTGCCACGTCGAGCGCAACCTGCAAACCCGGGCAGACCAGCAAACGCTGTTCTACCGCATCAAGGGCTGGAGTTCGCTCGACCGGCGGGGGCTCGCGGTGCTCCGAGAACTGGCGATCTGGCGGGAGCAGGAAGCGGCTCGTCGCAACCGGCCGCGAGGTTCGGTGATGCGGGATGAATACCTGGTCGAGATGGCCCGGCGCGCGCCGAATGCGCCCCATCAGCTGCGGGCCATTCGCGGCCTGCATCCTCGCGATCTCGAGCGCCACACCGACGCCCTGCTGGCCGTCATCAAGCGTGGCAAGGCGGTGCCGCCGGAGGCTTGCCCGACGCCTGACGTGTCAGGGCCTCAGCTCGACGAAGCCGAGGCTGCGCTGGCCTCGCTGCTGAATGCCGTGCTGCACGTGATTGCGGCGGAAAAGCTCGTATCGGCCACCCTGGTCGGCACGGTCGCCGACCTCCAGCGGCTGGTGGAGGCCCATCGCAAGGGACAACTGGGGAGCCTGCCCATGCTCAATGGCTGGCGCGGGGAACTGGTGGGCCAGACCCTGATCGGCATTCTGACGGGTGAGTTGTCGGCCCGCTGGGATCCCCGAGCCAAGCATCTGTGCCTGGAGCCGGTGGCGAAAGCCTAGACGGCAGCGGCTGACCCCAACGGCCGAGCTCAGGCTTCCTGGCGGACCGGAACGGGCGGGCTGGGCAGGCTGGGGCGCGGGGCAAACGCGCCCACGTGACCGCGGTGCTCGGTCTTGGCCCATACGACCTTGCGGTCCGTCAACACATTGCGCACGGCCACCATCAGGGCCGGCACCCAGTGCAGCAGGTAGACCAGGTACCGCAGACCAGGCAACACATCCAGACGACGTTCCCGTTTCCAGGAGATGGTCAGCGACCACACCACCGAGAAGCCGATGATCACGAACGAGAGCGCGTCGCCGAAGTGGTAAGGCAGCGCGTGGGTGATGGCGCCTGGCACATAGGAGGCCAGCTGGAACATCAACCCCAGCACGGTCATCAGCGGGAAAAAGCAGGAGAGCAGCACGTAGACCGCGTCCGCCCGCATCCCGAGGGTCAGCTGAGGGCTTTTCACGGTTGCGGCGACATAATCGGCATAGCTGCGCAACATGCCCTCCGCCCAGCGTTGCCGTTGGCGAATCAAGCCCGACATCGTCGTCACGCCTTCCTGCCAGACCACCGCCTCGGTGACGTGATAAATCCGGCCACAGCCCGCCAGCAGCAGGCGCATGGTCAGATCCAGGTCCTCGGTGAGGGAGCCAGGATTCCAGCCCCCCACCGCTTCCACCGCCGAGCGACGGGTCAGCTGACCATTGCCGCCGAGCGCCGCGGCGAGGCCGAGGCGCGTGCGGCCGGTCTGGAGGATTTCATTGAACAGGGCGAATTCGTCGTCCTGGCAATGGGCCAGCAGGTTTTCGCGGCGATTGTAGATGCGCACCTGCGCCTGGACCCCACAAACCGTCGGGTCGTTCATCAGCGGTGCCACTGCCTTGCGCAGAAAGTCCGGCGCCATCTCGGTGTCCGCGTCAAAAACGCAGATGACTGCGCCACTGGCGAATTCCAGCCCGGCGTTGAGCGCCTCGGACTTGCCGCGATTCGGCAGATTTCTGCGCTGTACCAGCAGCACCCCTGGAAACTGGCTGACCACTTCCGAGGTGCGATCGTGGCTGTGATCATCGATCACCAGCACTTCGAAGCGCGGGTAGTCGAGACGCAGCACGTGCTCCAGCGTGTTGGCGATGACGGCCTCTTCGTTGTGGGCCGGAATCAGCACGCTGACCAGCGGCAGTTCGCTGTCGTCGATCGCCAGGGCGGCTTCCGCCTCGGCTGGGCGTCCATAGAACCACGCGCCGAGGCTGAACACCACGAGGCCGTAAACGACCGGTAACAGGGTGCTCAGCTGCAAGGGGGCATAGCTGTGAAACCAGAACCCCAGCGCACCGATCGCGGCGAAGGCGACCAGGGGGATGGCGACCAGGGAGCGAACAGCGGGCGAGGCGCTCGGAGCAGGCATCGGACTGCGTACTTTCTGCGATTCGGAGGTTGGTCCGGGAAGAGCCAAGGCGAACAGATGAAAACCCCCTGAGTGTATCATGTTTTTCGGCATGATTTAAACCCGGCTTAACCTGGTGCCCGCGACTTTCTGCCCGCGAGCATCGGGAGATGGCGGTTTCAGACTTCTTTCGAAGAAAACCATCGGCATGGCGGCCGCTGGGCCCCGCGGCCGATCCGAGGGAAGGAAGGCCTGGCGTCAGGGGTCGGTGGCTTCGAGGGCGGTCACCAGCAGGCGGTTGACCGCGTCCGGCTTGGCGCGTCCCTGGGTGGCCCGCATGACCTGCCCCACCAGGAATCCCAGCACCTTGGTCTTGCCTGCGCGGTATTCCTGGACCTGGCCAGGGTTTGCCTGCAGCACCGCTTGAATGGCCTCGGCCAGCGCTCCCGTGTCACTGATCTGGCTCAGGCCACGCTGGGCCACCAACTCGCGTGGCGCCAGGCCATTGGCCATCATCTCGTCGAGCAGCGACTTCGCAATTTTTCCGGAGATCACATCGGATTCGATCAACGCCAGCAATTCCACCAGTTGCGGCGGCGTCAGACGCGTGTCGCTCAGTTGCCGTTTCTGGGCGTTCAAGCTGGCCGTGATGTCGCCAATCAGCCAGTTTGCCAGCGATTTGGCGCGCAGCGCGGCCTGCTCTCCCGACAGGGCGATCGCCGCATCGAAAAAGGCGGCCAGATCACGGTCCGCCACCAGCACGGCCGCGTCGTAGCGCGATAGCCCCAGCGCTTCCTGATAGCGGGTCCGCTTGGCCGCGGGCAGTTCCGGCAATTGCGCGGCCAATTCGCTGACGCGCGCGCTGGGAATCACCATCGGCACGAGGTCCGGGTCGGGGAAATAGCGGTAGTCCGACGACCCTTCCTTGACCCGCATGCGGACCGTCTCCTGACGCTCGTCATTCCAGAGTCGCGTTTCCTGAACGATCGGCTCCCCGAAGTCGAGGGCATCGATCTGACGCTGAATCTCGTAGCGAATGGCCCGTTCGATGGCCGTGAACGAGTTCATGTTTTTGATTTCGGTCTTGGTCCCCAGGGCGCTGGTCCCCACGGGGCGGATCGAGACGTTGGCGTCGCAGCGCAACGAGCCCTGCTCCAGACGGCCGTCGTTGATCCCCAGGTAAACGAGAATGGCGCGCAACTCCTGGATGTAGGCCTTGGCCTCCTCCGGGGTGTGCATCTCCGGCTCGGAGACGATTTCCAGCAGGGGCACGCCTGCCCGATTCAGGTCCAGCAGCGAGTGGGTGGAACCCGCCAGCCCCGCGGCTCCCTGATGGACGAGCTTGCCGGCATCTTCCTCCATGTGGATTCGGGTGATGCCGATTCGTCGGGTTTCCTCGCCCAGCGGGACGTCCAGCCAGCCGCCCGCGCAGATTGGCTCATCGAATTGAGAGATCTGATAGGCCTTGGGCAGGTCTGGATAAAAGTAGTTCTTGCGATCGAACTTGCTGCGTTCGGCGATCCGACAGTTGAGCGCGCAGCCCGCCATCATCGCGTAGGTCAGCACCTTCTCGTTCAGCACCGGCAACGCGCCCGGCATGCCGCTGCAAACAGGACACACATGCTGGTTCGGCGAGGCGCCGAATTCGGCACGGCAGGCACAGAAGATCTTGGTTTCGGTCAGCAGCTCGGCGTGGACTTCCAGTCCGATCACGGCCTCATAACGCGGGGACACGGGCCTCATCTCCTTTGCAGTTCCACGCCGTGGCCGGCGAGCAGCGGGGCTTCGGGGGGGCGCCGCCGATGGTGGTCCGTGGCTTGTTCGTAGGCATAGGCCAGGCGATAGAGCGTGGCCTCGTCGAGGGAGCGTCCGATCATCTGCAAACCGATCGGCAGGCCCGCTCGGTCGGCGCCACAAGGCAGCGACAGAGCGGGCAGGCCGGCCAGATTGACCGGGATGGTGGCGAGGTCGGCCAGGTACATCGCCAGCGGGTCGTCCACCTTCTCCCCCAGCTTGAAGGCGGTGGTGGGGGTGGTGGGGCTGATCAGCACGTCGAAGCGTGCGAACGCCTCGGCATAGTCGCGCACGATCAGGGTGCGGAGCTGCAAGGCCTTCTTGTAGTACGCCTCGTAGTAACCGGCGGCCAGGGCGTAGGTTCCCAGCATGATCCGGCGCTTGACCTCCGCCCCGAACAGCGCGCGCGTGCCCGTGTACAGGGCGTTCAGGTCTTGGCTGTCCTCGGACCGGCTGCCATAGCGCACCCCGTCGTAGCGCGCCAGGTTGGAGCTGGCCTCAGCCGTCGCGATCACGTAGTAGGTCGGCAGGGCAATGTGGGTGTGGGGCAGCGTGACCCGTCCCACTTCAGCCCCCAGTGAAGCCAGGACCTCCAGTGCCTGTTCCACGGACTGACGGACCTCAGGGGCAATTCCGTCGCCCATCAGGTCGTCGATCACGCCGACGCGCAACCCTTTGACGGGTGTTTCCAGTCCACTGCACAGGTCCGGGGGGGGCACGTTCAGCGAGGTGGCGTCGCGCGGGTCGTGGCCGGCGATCGCCTCCAGCAGCAGGGCGTTGTCCCGCACCGTGCGCGTCAGCGGGCCAATCTGGTCGAGGCTGGAGGCAAACGCGATCAGGCCGTAGCGTGACACCCGACCGTAGGTCGGCTTCATGCCCACCAGGCCACAGAAGGAGGCTGGCTGACGGATCGAACCGCCGGTATCGGTGCCGAGGGCCCAGGGAACCTGTCCGGCGGCCACGGCAGCCGCCGAGCCGCCGGATGAGCCGCCCGGGACGCGGCTGAGGTCCCACGGGTTGCGCGTGGCGCCGAACGCCGAATTTTCGCAAGACGACCCCATCGCAAATTCATCCATGTTGAGCTTGCCCAGGCTCGGCAGGCCCAGACTCGCCAGCTTGGCGGACACGGTGGCGTCATAGGGGGGCACCCAGTGCTCGAGCAAGCGGCTGGCAGCCGTGGTGCGGACCCCGGCGGTCACGATGTTGTCCTTGATGGCCAGCGGCACACCGGCCAGCGGTGAGAGCGCTTCACCCGCGCGACGACGGCGATCGACGCCCTCTGCGGCCTGGAGGGCTTGCTCCGGCGTGTGATGCAGGAAGGCGCGCACCGCTCCGTCGGTTGCCTGGATGCGTTGCCAGCAGGCCTGCACCAGATCCTGCGCCGTGCATTCGCCTTCGGCGAGGCGGCGGGAACAGGTGAGGGCGTCCAAGCTGGGCAGGTCAGTCACGAGGGAGCCTTTCCCGAACGGCGGCAACGAATCGGTTTCAATCAACCCGGGGGAAGTTCCCGAACGCCGCTTGCGCAGGCCCGTCGGAACGCTGGATTGTAGCGATCTCCGCGGAAGCCCGTCAAACGTCGGGGAGCCCCGCTGAGCGAGGCTCCCCGTTGGCCGGTGTGCATCCGGCAGGCAGGCGGCTCACGTGCTGGCTGGTCCGCCAGACCTCACAGCGCCGAGGCCTGCCGAAATCGCACGGTCCCGCGCCTGGCGCGGTCAAGGGGTTTTCTTGCGTCCCTTGCCGGCGCGCGAGGAGGAGCCGCCCTTCCGCCCGATCGACGAATAGAACTCCACACCGCGTTCGCGTTTGACTGACTCGCCGCCTTTGCGACCGATCTGCGAGAAGAATTCCGGTCCGTACTTGTCCTTGGTGGCCTGACCACCCTTCTGACCGATCTGCTGGAAGAATTCTCGCCCTCGTTCTTCCTTTACCGTCTGGCCTCCGCGACGACCCGCCTCGACCATCCGGGGGTCTCCCTTTGCGGGACCGGGTCTGTTTCCAACCATGGGTCTCCCCTCCTGTTCGCCACTTGCGGCCGCCTTCCCGCTCCCCGGTCTCGGCGCCGGCTTCGCTTGCCGTTCCAAAGGCTGGATGAATTGCCGCATTGAAGCGTGTTGCCCTGTTAGGGACGACGCTAGCAGAAGCAGTGGGGCAGAGAAATCAAACAAGTGGATATCTCGTTTGGCGATCGGGGGATTTCAGCCCCTTTGCACAAGCGAAGACCCCGGAACTGGGCAGCCTGCACACCCGTTGGCCAGCGGCCCCTGGCCGCAGGACCGCCGCCGTCATTTCGCCCGCAGCAGGTGAGCCCCGTCTCTTGTCGCCCGGTGGCGCCGTGCGGTATAGTCTGGAACCTCACGCGGCCTTTCCGGCCTGCTGCTGAGATGTCGGGCGCGTAGCTCAGTTGGTAGAGCAGCGGACTTTTAATCCGCGTGTCCTGGGTTCGATTCCCAGCGCGCCCACCTTATCGACTCAAACCTCAAGCGGCCCCGGTGAGGGGGCCGCTTCTTCGTTTGATGGAACGCGCGGGAGCTGCATCGCCGGCACCGGGACAGGACCGCCGGGGCCTTCCGGGCTCGACGGGCGAGCCACCTGCGAGGACGACGGCTCGCGGGCTACCGCAGCAGCTTGGCCAGGTCACGGGCCCGCGCCGGCAGCTCCGTCCGGGTCACGAAGTCCGACAAGGGTGCGGCCTGGCCTCGTTGCCGGGTCCCGACGTGCAGAAAGAAGGCATCGGTGGTGTGGCAGCCGTTGCAGGTCGCGACGGCAAAGGCCTTGCGCACCTTCTCATCCACCCCCGGGGCCTGCCAGTCGAAGGTCGCCTGGTTGCCGGCCGCCAGCATGGCCGGCGGGACCACGTGCCTGCCTGCCAGGACCGCGGCGGCGTTGGCTTTCAGGAAGCTGGCCAGTTCCTTGGAGTTGTTCAGGGCTTGCTTGGGCGTCTGCTTGACCGTCACCTGGGCCAGCAGCCCACTCTGTCTGGAGATCTGGAACTCCCGCAGTTCCCAGCTTGAACCGATCGCCAGCTCATTGGTGCGAAGCTGGTTGAGCGCGCTGCCATTGGGCTTGGCCGGATTGGCGCCGGCTGCGCTGAAGGTGTCGGTGATGTCCTGAAGGGCCTGGTTGTAGGCCGGACTGCCCAAGGGCAGGGCGGCGAGCTTGTGCCAGCGCGAGGCCCACGCCTGGACCGAGCCCACACGCGCCAGCGGAACGCCATATTCAAGGATCACCGTGAACGCCAGCGGCTGGCCCAGACTATCGACCACGCCGAAGATGAAACGACCTTCGCCGGCATTGCCCGTGGAGCGCAGGTCGAGTCGGTTGACGATCGCCAGCAGCCGGA
>JAYKJB010000022.1 GCA_035285325.1 Candidatus Sericytochromatia bacterium | reverse complement strand
GGAGATGGCGATTTTGCTGGCCAGACTCTCCTCGACCGTGTTACTGTTGTCCTGACCATGATGGAGAATCCGTGTCTGCGCTACTCGCTGGGGAGCCGGCGCCCAGTTAAGAGTCGCTGCGGGAAGCCGATACAGGTGGTCCTGGGTCTCTTGTTGGCTTGCCTGATGCTCTTCGCGGGCACGTCCGAAGCCAGCCATTCGCTCACCGAGCATCAGGAAAACTCCGGCCTGGAGTGGGTGGTGGACCAGGAAGCGGCCCGGCCGGAATCCCGCACCTGGCATCATCAGGCCCAGCGCCTCGGCCGCGCTCGCACGCAACGGCGACAAGGTAAGCGGGCCGGTTTCGCTCGGCCGTTTGCCTTCGCCCGTCGCGAGGCCTACTGCCCGGCCAGTCCCAGGGCTCCGCCCCACCAGCCACGCGCCCCTCCAGTGGCTTGAAGCAAGCGCCGCGCTTGCCGCGACGCATACCCCCGCTTGCTTTCCCCGACAGCGCCTCGACGGTGATGTGTTCACTTCGTCGCGCTGGCTTCTGGAGCCTTTTATCTTGGAAAAACTCGTGCAGGGTCTGCATCAATTTCAGCAGACCTACTTTGACACCAACCGCGCCTTGTTCGAACGCTTGGTGCGCTCCGGGCAGCGGCCCGAAACGCTCTTCATCACTTGCTCGGACTCGCGCATCAACCCCAACCTGCTCACCCAGACCCGGCCGGGGGAACTCTTCATCATCCGCTTGGCGGGTAACCTCGTGCCGGCCCACGGTGCTAGCAGCGGGGGCGAAGCCGCCACGATCGAATATGCCGTGGCCTCGCTGGGCGTGAAAGACATCATTGTCTGCGGTCACTCCCACTGCGGTGCCATGCACGCCTTGCTCGACGATGGCGTGACGGAGGATTTGCCACTGATGCGGGCCTGGCTCAGCCACGCCGCAGCCACGCGGCGCATCATCGAGGAGAATTACGCCGACCGGGACGGCGAGGCGCGCGTGAAGGCCGCCACAGAGGAGAACGTGCTGGTTCAACTCGAGAACCTGCGCACACATCCGGTGGTGGCTGCCCGTCTGGCCCGCGGCGAACTCCATCTGCACGGCTGGGTCTACAAGATCGAGTCGGGTGAGGTGTTCGCCTACGAGCCCGGCACTGGCCAGTTTTTGCCCCTCGCACCTGAGACGGTGATCGCGCACCCTACCGTGAGCGCGTGAGGACACCATCGTGATCAATACCTACGACCTCCGCGTCCAGGCGGAGACCTCCCTCTTCGCGCGTCTGCGCTTTTATTTGAATCCCTTTGACGCTCGCTACGAGGACCTCACCCGAGGCTCGCTCTGGCTCAACCTGACGCGAGACATGGCCGCAGGGTTGGTTGTCGCCATGGTGGCGATCCCCCTGGCCATGGGATTTGCCATGGCCTCCGGCCTGCGGCCCGAGCAGGGCATTGTGGGCGGGGCGATCGCCGGCGCCGTCGGCGCGCTGTTCGGCGGCTCCAAATATCAGGTCTACGGCCCCACGGCCGCCTTCATCCCACTCATCGCCGCCATCATGGCCAAGCACGGCCAGGGCTTCCTGGTGCTGGCCTCGCTCCTGGCGGGCCTGGTGCTGATCGTGATGGGCCTCGCCCGGGCCGGCCGCATCGTGAGTCGGGTGCCCCATTCGATCGTCGTCGGCTTCACGATCGGCATCGCCTTTGTGATTGCGGGGTCCTCCTTGGGCGACATGATGGGCCTGAACGCCAAGCTGCCGATCGAACTGGTCGGGAAGCTGGAGGTTATCTGGCAGCACCGGCATGACATCAACTGGTATGCGGCACTCCTCGCGATTGCGACCTTTGCCGTCACCAAGGTGGCCTTGCGCATCTCGCCCTTCATTCCGGCGCCCCTGATCGCCCTCGGCGTCGGCACCTGGATTGCCGAGACGGCCTGGGCCGAGAAGGGCCTGGTGAACATCAAGGAGAAGTACGCGAGCATCCCGACCGACTTCTGGGTGTTTGCGGCGCCGGCCCCGATCCAGTGGAATCTGCCGTTCCTGACGGACCTGGTGTTCTTTGTGGCCGCGATCGTCTTCGTCTCCGGGGTCGAGAGCCTGCTGTGCTCCCGCATGGCGGATCGTTTGGCGGGCAACGACCGGACCCCGTTTCATCCGAACAAGGAACTGTGGGGCCAGGGTTGGGTGCAGGTGATCGTGCCGCTGCTCAACGGTTTTCCCCACACCGGGGCCCTGGCGCGCACGGCGGCCAACATCCGCCTCGGCGCCATCTCGCCACTGGCCGGGATCTTCAAGGCCGTCTTCAAGCTGCTGCTGGCGGCTTTTCTGGCTTCCCATCTGGAGATGGTCCCGATGGCCTGCATCGGCGGCATCCTGCTCTATGTCGCAGTCGGCATGGTCAAGTGGCAGGAGGTGGAGGAGGTGCTGGCGCATCAGCGCTTCCACGTCTTCCTGATGGCCTGGACGGCCGTGGCGGTGGCGGCCACGGACTTCCTCAAGGGGGTGCTGTCCGCACTCGTGCTGTGGCTGGTGCTGCGGCGCTGGCTGGAGCACCAGCCACCTGCGTCATCGGAGGCCCAGGCAGCCTGAGCGCGACGGGCAAGGGAGCCCAGTCGACAGCGTGGCCCTGAGCCTCGCGATGAAACACGCGGCGGAGAGGCCACCTGGGCCTCCCCGCTGCGTGAGCGCCGCTGGCAAGACGCAGGTCGGGTATGATGAGCCCGGACGTGATGCGAGGAGCCCCCCCATTGTCCAGCGTGCCGCCAGCGTTCGACCCGCAGCTGCTTGTGACTCTCCGCGCTGCGCTGCAGCGACAACCGGCCATCAGCCTGGCGATCCTGTTCGGCTCGCTGGCCGAAGGACGGGCAAGACCTGAGAGTGATCTCGACCTGGCGATCGCGACGGAGGTCCCGCTTTCGCCCACTGAGCGCCTGGCCTTGATGGCGGATCTGGCCGAGTCGACGGGCCGCCCTGTCGACCTGGTCGACCTGCGGGAGGTGGGGCAACCCTTGCTCGGTGAGATTCTCACGCGAGGGGTACGCTTGTGTGGCGACGCCGATGTGATCGAATCCGCGTTGGCTCAACGATTGCGCCGTGCCGTGGGCTTTCGCAATCTGGCCGTTCATCATGACCGGGCGATCGATTGGTCGCTCGTCCACGCGTTGGCCAGCGACCGATTGGGTGACTTTTCGAATTTCGCGCGGGCCATTGGCGATTGGTTGGAACGCCCGGGGAAGCGTCTTAGGCGGACCCGTGGCGTGGGTGCGCGTAGAATGGGGTGCGCTTGCGCCACAAGCGGAAGGCTTCGGTGTAGATGCCGGCGAACACCATCATGGTCATGGCGGGATGGCGCCAGAGCATCCGGCGCAGCGATCGCCCGTCGATCGCCCGTCGCGATAGCACCAGCGTCGCCTCGAACAGGCGACTGCCCTCGCGCTGATTGACCATGTGCACGGCCAGCCGCCGTCCGGGTGGGGTGAAGCGCCAGTCGTAGTCCACGTCCATCGGCATGAATGGCGAGACGTGAAAGACCTTGCGCAGCTTGAAGCGCATGGCCTCACCGGGCTGGGCCGGCAGGACGTACAGGTGCCGCTCGCCCCAGGGCGTGTTGCTGACGTCGGCCACCACCGTCTCGACCTGCTGGCCGTCGGGTGAGTAGCAGTAGTAGAAGCTGACCGGGTTGAAGACGAAGCCGAAGTAGCGCAGGTGCGTGAGCAGCCGGATGGGGCCGCTGGGGCGTGTCCCCGTTTGCGCTTCCACCAGGTCGCGCACCGCCGTATCCAGCGGCACGGCCGGATCCCCGAACTGGTCGCCGCGACGGAACCAGGCCAGCGCCGGGCGCGTGGTCGACCAGAGCCAGCGCCCGCGGAAGACCTGGTCCAGTTCGGCCAGGTCGAGATAGACCATGAACAGGCGGCGCTGAAACCAGTGCGTGACCGGATGGTGGCGCCGGTGCCAGACCGCCCCCTCGTAGAGGCAACTCTCCATCAGGCCAGCGCCTCGCCGTAGGCGCGGCCCACCGCGAGGGCGCTGTTCACCCCATCCTCGTGGAAGCCGTAGCCCCAGTAGGCCCCGCAGTACGAGGTGCGGTTGGTGCGGATCAGTTCCTGGTGCCGCGACTGCGCCGTTTCCCGCGAGGCGGCGAAGAGAGGGTGATGGTAGGTCAGGTCGCGCAGGATGCGGTCCGGGGCGATCGCCTCTCGCGCGTTGAGTGACACGCAGAACGTGCGCGACGAACGCAAGCGCTGCAGGATGTTCATGTTGTAGGTCAAGGTGACGGCCTCACCGGCCTCGGGCGGGATGTGGTAGTTCCAGGCGGCCCAGGCGCGCCGTTTCCGCGGCAGCAGCCCCGGGTCGGTATGCAGTACGGTCTGGTTGGTCTGGTAGGGGAACGCGCCCAGCAACTCACGTTCCAGCGGGCTGGCATCGTCCAGCAAGGCCAGCGCCTGGTCGGCATGGCAGGCCATGACCAGTTCGTCGAAGGACTCCAGGCCGGCTGGCGTGCGCACCTCCACGCCGTCGGCCAGTCGGCGCACGCCCAGCACCGGGGTGGCCCGGCGAATGCGGTCGGCGAAGGGTGCGGTCAGGGCTTCCACGTAGCGGGCGCTGCCACCCCGGATCACACGCCAGACGGGGCGGTCGTTCACCTGCAGCATGCCGTGATTGTCGAAGAAATTCATCACGAAGCGCACAGGAAACTGCAGGAACTGGCCGGGCGGGCAGGACCAGATCGAGGCGCCCATGGGAATCAGGTAATGATCCAGGAAGCGTCGGCTGTAACCGTGACGAGCCGCCCATTCGCCCACGCTGGCGCCCGGCATCTGGCCGGCCTGGGCCAGGCCCTCGCGATTGAAGCGCAGAATCTCGCGCACCATGCCGAGGAAACTCGGTGAGAACAGGTTGCGTCGCTGCGCGAACAGGGTGTCGAGCGAGGTGCCGTTGTATTCCAGCCCCGATCGCGCACAGCGCACGCTGAAGCTCATCGTGGTCTCGTCCGAGGGCACACCGAGGCTGGCCAGCAGACGGGTGAAATGCGGGTAGGTCTTGTGGTTGAAGACGATAAAACCGGTGTCCACGGCCTGACGTTCCCCCCCCAGTTCGATGTCGTGGGTGTGGGTGTGACCGCCGACGTGGCTGTCCGCTTCGAAGACGGTGATGGCGTGGCGACGGGAGAGCAGGTGGGCCGTCACCAGACCGGAGATGCCGCTGCCAACGATGGCAATGCGAAGGGACATGGGGCAGCGACTCCTGGGAGAACACGTCGCGGGGGCCGCGCGGGAGGCAGATGGCCTGAGGCTCACAGGCCGCCAGGGCCTCGACCGTATCGGGTTCCTGCCGCGTCTGTCAAGCGAAGGCCTTGTTGGCGTCCTGTTGGCGCGGCTCAGGAAGAAACCGTCACCCGACTGCCCCAGCCGATGGTTTCAGATGCCCCTGTATTCCCGACTCGTCACGGCGATCGCCGTCCCCGCTACGTTCCCTCAGGCCTCCAGACGGCCATCGGCTTCGCCAGCGCCGGTCGCGGCGGAGCCGCATCCGTGGTCGCGCGACACGTGGCCCACGCGCACTGCGCGCCAGCCCCTGCCGCGCGCCGAAGCCTCCGCATCGCGCGCCGGCCTTCAAGGACTCGACCACATGACGCGCGCGTTTGAGGAGCCGGAACCAGCGCGTCACGTCCAGCCGGCTGAATGGACCGAGCGCGCTGCCGACTGCATCGAGGCGATCGTGAACCTGGTCATGACGCTGATGGCCTACAGCGCCCCGGTGCTGTTTGCCGTGATGGCCTTTTGAAGCCTGTCAGGTCCCTGGTGCCGATGCCGATTTTGCGGTAAGAAACCGGCGAGGACACAGGAAAGGTGGCTCCCGTGCAATCTGAAGCTGCTGCGCCGCTCGACGTGGTCGGGGCCGTGATTCACAACGCGGCCGGCGAGGTGCTCTGCGCCCTGCGTGGGCCTGGCATGTCGATGCCCGGCGTCTGGGAGTTCCCGGGCGGCAAGCTGGCAGCGGGCGAGGCGCCCGAGGAGGCGCTGGTGCGGGAGATCCGCGAGGAACTGGCCTGCGTGATCCGGGTCGAGGCCTTGCTGGTGGATCACTTGCATCCGGCTGCGCCCCGCCCGATTCGCCTGAGAACCTATGGGGCGGTGCTGGTTTCCGGACAGCCGACGCCGCTGGAGCACGCCGAGTTGCGCTGGGTGGCCGCCGCGGAGCTTCACCGTCTGGACTGGGCACCGGCCGACGGCCCGACCGTGGCTTGGCTGCAGGGAGCGATCCCAGCCAGTCACTGAAGCAGGCTGTGGCAGCAGGGGCTTGGCGGAGGCATTCAAGCGGTGATCGTGGGCAGGGGGCGGGAACGAAAGCTGGGGGAACTGTCGCTGGACAGTCCCCCCAGATGATGGAGCTGACACGCTGGAGCCCCCGATGACTGCCGGGCGGCTGCGCCAGGACAGTGCCTCCGGAGTGAGGCTCAGAGCCCTGCCATCAGGGCCAGCAGCGCGGCGGCCACGCCCCACTCCTCGCCCGGCTGGTACCACACGCCCGACATCCAGACCGACAGGCCGGCCATCTGGCCGTTGATGGCGTTGGGCAGCACGCTCAGCGAGCAGCGACGTTCGCCGGCGCGACCGACCAGCCACCCGCCCTGCGCGAAAGTGGCGTTGACCGAGCGAACGCCGACGCGGCCATCGATCATCGCGCCGAAGATCGACAGTGAGACGGCTTGCGGGCCGAAGCCAGGCCGGTAGAGGGTGCCGACCACCCTGGTGGGCCAGGCCTGGCCACTGAAGCGAATGCCTTCCATGTCGGCCTCGATCGCGTTCGGGTAGGGCACCCAGATGCGCGCCAGACGACCGCCGATACGCCCGTTCCAGGCGCCCAGCACATTGACGTCGCCATCCTTCTTGGTGGCGTCAGGCTTGGCCGCGTCGGTCTTGGTCGGTGACACGGGCTTGGCAGGTTGCGGTTTGATCAGGGGCGCGCGCGAGGCACCCAGCGCCTCCGCTTGACGGGTTGTGGCATTCGGCGTGGTACCACAGCCGACCAGGGCGAGGCTGACCGCCACGGCCAGGGGGGCCAGCAGGGAGGTGCGAGACATGGGTGAACCTCTGAACGACGGGGTGTAAGCTGATTAATCAGAGGTTAACAGAAGTTTATAGAAGACACAAGGGGGCGCTACTGGCCCTTTCGACCGTAGCGCGCGGAAAGCTTGGGATGGGCCGCTACCGCCCGCTTCACGAGGCGTTCCGGGTGCACGGCCGGTGCGAGGCCGAAACATTCGGCCAGCCACGTCACGAACTGCGTGTGGCCTGCGCTGGGTT